>DASRDL010000142.1:0-39545 GCA_035652635.1 Hyphomicrobiaceae bacterium
CATGTTGTCCTCGTTGTCGAAGAGCGTCGCGGCCAGCGTGCGCGCGAGCTCGGTCTTGCCGACGCCCGTCGGGCCGAGGAAGAGGAACGAGCCGATGGGGCGCTTCGGGTCCTTGATGCCGGCGCGCGCGCGGATGACCGCGTCGGCCACGGCGTGCACCGCCTCGTCCTGGCCGACGACGCGCCGGTGCAGCTCGTCCTCGAGCCGCAGGAGCTTCTGCATCTCGCCTTCCATCAGCCGCGACACCGGGACGCCCGTCCAGCGGGAGACGACCTCGGCGATGTCCTCCTCGTCGACCTCTTCCTTGATGAGCCGCCGGCCGCCGGTGGCCGCGCGCGCTTCCTCCTCGTGCAGCTCGCGCTCGAGCTGCGCCAGCGTGCCGTACTGCAGCTCGGCGGCGCGCGACAGATCGCCGGTGCGCATGGCGCGCTCGATCTCCAGGCGCACCTCCTCGATGCGGCGGCGCAGCTCGCGCGGCCGCTCGATGGCCGCCTTCTCGCGCTCCCACTGCTCGCGCAGCGTGGCCGCCTGCTCCTGGAGGCGCGCGAGCTCGCCCTCCAGCCGCTGCAGGCGCTCGCGCGACGCCGGGTCGGTCTCCTTCCGCAGCGCCTCGCGCTCGATCTCGAGCTGCATGATGCGGCGGCTGATCTCGTCGAGCTCGGCCGGCATCGAGTCGATCTCGGTGCGCAGGCGCGCGGCCGCCTCGTCCACGAGGTCGATGGCCTTGTCGGGCAGGAAGCGGTCGGAGATGTAGCGGTTGGAGAGCGTGGCAGCGGCAACCAGCGCCGAATCGGTGATGCGCACGCCGTGATGCTGCTCGTACTTCTCTTTCAGCCCGCGCAGGATGGAGATCGTATCCTCCACCGTCGGCTCGGACACGAACACCGGCTGGAAGCGCCGCGCCAGGGCCGCGTCCTTCTCGATGTGCTTCCGGTACTCGTCGAGCGTGGTGGCGCCGACGCAGTGCAATTCGCCGCGGGCGAGCGCCGGCTTGAGCAGGTTGCCGGCGTCCATCGCACCCTCGGCCTTGCCGGCGCCGACGATGGTGTGCAGCTCGTCGATGAACAGGATGATCTTGCCGCCCTCGGCCTGCACCTCGCCGAGCACGGCTTTCAGCCGCTCCTCGAATTCGCCGCGGTATTTGGCGCCGGCGATCAGCGCGCCCATGTCGAGCGCCAGCAGCCGCTTGTCCTTGAGGCTCTCGGGCACGTCGCCCTTGACGATGCGCTGGGCGAGGCCCTCGGCGATGGCGGTCTTGCCGACGCCCGGCTCGCCGATCAGGACGGGGTTGTTCTTGGTGCGCCGGGAGAGCACCTGGATGGTGCGGCGGATCTCCTCGTCGCGGCCGATCACGGGGTCGATCTTGCCTTCGGCCGCGAGCGCGGTGAGGTCGCGGGCGTAGCGCTTGAGCGCGTCATAGGCCTG
The DNA here is from genome assembly GCA_035652635.1 of Hyphomicrobiaceae bacterium. GTDB lineage: Bacteria > Pseudomonadota > Alphaproteobacteria > Rhizobiales > Hyphomicrobiaceae > AWTP1-13. Next base: position 1,426 of record DASRDL010000142.1, read on the forward strand.
CTCGGCCGAGGCGCTGTCGGCGGTGCGGCCCTTGCGGATGTCGTTGATGGCCTGGTTCAGCGTGGTCGGGTTGACGCCGGCGTCCTTGAGGACTCGGGCTGCGTCGGACTGCTCGATGGCGAGCGCGAGCAGCAGCCGCTCGACGGTGACGAACTTGTCGCCGGCCTTGTCGGCGATCTTCTGCGCTGCGTCGAACACGCGCGCGAGCTCGGGCGCAAGGTACATCTGGCCGGCACCCCCGCCGGACACCTTCGGCCGCTTGGCCAGGATGCGCTCGATCGCGGCCAGAGCATCGCCCGGCCGTCCGCCGGCACGCTGGATGAGCCCGGCGGCCATGCCCTCGGGGTCATCGAGCAGGACCTTCAGCAGGTGATCCGGGCCGAACTGCTGGTGGCCCTCGCGCAGTGCCAGATTCTGCGCCGCCTGCACGAATCCCTTCGCGCGGTCGGTATATTTCTCGAAGTCCATGCTATCCCTCCTCGGCACGGCAGCCCGCCCCGGCTGGGCACGAACTCGCCGTCACTTGACAGGATCAAAACGGCCAAGGCCCGCGCCTCGAACCCGCAATCGGCATCCTGGGCGAGGCCTCTCGCGGCAGATATAGGTTGGCCTCGCGAGGGTAAAAAGAGGATGATCCAGATCAATTGCCGACCTCTTGCCGGGTGGTGGACATGCAGCAATCGCAGGGCCCGCGTGTCGCCGCGCTCTATCGCTACCCGATCAAGGGGCTGACGCCGCAGCCCCTGCCCAAGGTCGCGCTCACGCCCGGCGAGACTCTGCCGTTCGATCGGGCCTGGGCCATCGAGAACGGGCCCGGACGGTTCGATCCCTCGTCCCCCAGGCACCTGCCCAAGATCAACTTCCTCATGCTGATGCGGGACGAGCGGCTGGCGACGCTCAGGACCGAGTTCGACGAGGTGACGCAGGCGCTCACCATCTTGCGCGACGGCAAGCAGGTGGCGCGCGGCGTCCTCACAACCCCGCTCGGCCGACAGCTCATAGAGCAGTTCATCGCCGCCTACATGAAGGCCGAGCTGCGCGGGGCCCCGAAGATCGTGCACGCGGCGGGCCACAGCTTCTCCGACGTGGCCGCCAAATGCGTGCACATCGTCAACCTGGCGAGCGTACGCGAGATCGAGCGCACGGTCGGCCGCCCGGTCGACCCGCTGCGGTTCCGTGCCAATTTCTACCTCGAGGGCCTGGCACCCTGGGTTGAGCTCGGCTGGATGGACAAGGTGGTGCGCATCGGCACGGCGAGCCTGTCGGTGTTCAAGCGAACGCAACGCTGCGAAGCCACCAACGTCGATCCGGCCAGAGGCGTGCGCGACATGGCCATCCCGGCCCACCTGCTGCGGACCTGGGGGCACCAGGACTTCGGCGTCTATGCCAAGGTTGGCGTCGGCGGTGAGGTGGGCGTGGGTGCCGCCGTCGTCGCGCCGGCGTAGCGGCTGCGACACGGCTCGCGCAATCGCGCCGCTGAAAGGCAGCGGGCGGTGGAGATCTGGATTGCCAAAGCGGGAGCCGTGCGTTAGGCGCTGGCCGCCACGGGAGAAGGGGAGGGACGCATGCGCCTCCGTCTGAAGTGCACCGCCGCAATTGCCTTTGCGGCCGCGGCCTGTCTTGCCGCGGCCTCGGCCGAGGCCAAGACCTGCAAGGACGCCGTAGAAGCAAAGTCGCGATCCACCATCAAGGCGAGCGACGAGGCCCGCGAGAAGCGCGCCCAGAACAACGCCATCGCCAAGTGGAGCAAGCTGGCGCAGAGCACCTACGGCTGGTCCTACCGCTTCTGGACCCGCGCCGAGGAGAAGAAGGTCGAGTGCAAAGGCACGCCCAAGTCCAAGACCTGCAGTGTCAGCGCCAAGCCGTGCACGCTGTTCTGACGTCGGCTCGCGAGTCTGCCTGATGCGCGGCGGGTGCGTCTACTGGCACAGCGCGCTGTGGCGGCGGTGCGCGAGGTCGAAATGGAAATGGTCGCGGTGGGCCTCGTTGGCCTCCGGGCCCAGCACGGTGCCGAACACCCCGCATGCGCCCTTGTGCAGGCGGCGAAGGAAGTGGGCCTCGGCAGTCTTGCGCACGTCCTCGCCCTGGCCGGAGGGCGCCGCCGGGATCGCATGCGAGTCTGCGCCGGCGTCCGACTTGGTCTTGCCCGGCTTCTGCAGCTCCGCCGTCCGCGCCGTCGTCGCCCCTTTCTTATCTCTCGCGGGCTCGGCAGCAGCCGCACTGGCGATGGCGCTGATCTTCCGGTCTGACACCCTGGTCGGCCTGGATGTCTCCGCCGGCGCGGGGGCATTCCTGGCCTGCGCGGCCGCGGTTCTTTCCGCCTCGCGCTCATCGCGTGCCGTCGGGCCCCAGAACCGGCCGACCTCGATGGCGCGGCCGTCGGCGGTCACGAAGCCGGCGATGTCCACTGCGTTGGCGAGCGCGTGCTCGCTCAGCCGGTCGGTGTGGGTGGCGCTGCCGATGCGGTTGCGGCACGCGTAGCCGGAGGCATTGCGCAGCCGCGCGATGGGGGAGCCGAAGGCCTCCTGCGCGGCCGGCTGCAGCGTCCTTTCCACCCACGTGTGCAGGCTCGCCACCATGGCGCAGTTGACGAGCGCGGGCGGATTGAGCTCGACCTTGTTGGCGCCCGAGCCTATGCGCTTGAGCAGGACCGGGGCGGGCGCCCCGCACTGCTCGCGCTTGACGGGCTCGGCGATGTCGATGTCCGCGGCTATGGGGGCCAGCACCTTCACGCACTCGCGCAGCGCGGCGATCACCTCGGCATCAGACCACACGTCGGGCTTGGGCGGCTCGGCCGGTGTCGCCTCCGGCTCAAGCTTGGCGGGGGGAGCGGGTGGCTCCGGCGGCGTGATGGCAGAGACCTTCCCGGTCCGCGTGCCCGCCTCGTCGCGCCGGGCCTCGGCCGCTGCCGGCTGGGGTGCCGGAGTAACGGCCGGCGTCTTCGGTGGGGGCTCATCACCCGGCTCGGGGGGCCGCGGCTCGCGCCTGGCCCTCGTCCGTCGCGCAACGAGCTGGAACTCGGGGTCGGCTGCCGGGGCTTCGAGCAGCGGGACCGGCCTCGCGTGGATCAGCTCGACCGGCGCCCGGGGTGCGTCACCCGCGGAGGTGCTCATCCAGGATGCCGCGTCATGCGGCAGGACCGGCAAGGTCGCCATGCCGAGAACGGCGGCGGCCGACAGCTTCGTCGAGACGGAGACCACCGATCGGGAAATGAGCCGTTGCACCTCTAAGGCAAGCCGCATGCCCTGCCCGAGACCTCCTGCGGGTATGCGTTGGGTCAGCAGGACGACCCTACCGGCGAGTTGTGGTCGAACTTGGGAGGCTTGAGCGGAGGGCCCACGCGCGGACGGGCCTCCTGCGCTGCCCCTATCGGGCTCGCCCGCGCCGATCGGTTCCTCGAATGCCTCGGCAGCCAGCAGCTATGGCCGGCAGCAATTCACGTCGTTGAGCTTCTGCCAGTAGGCGGCAGCCCGCGATTGCCGCGCCGGTTCGGGCCTTCGCCGCGCACCCTCCCGGCGCTGTTCGGCACTGTCGGCAAACGCCCTGCGCAGATGCGCTTCAGCGAGCGGCATATCGGGCGCCAGTCCGCTCTCGTCGCCGACGTAGCAACGCCAAACATAGGGCCCTGCGACGCCCATCGCAGCGACCGAGCCGACGGACAGCAGGGGATCCGCCTGGGTGAAGAAATTCACGACCCCGGTGTGGGGGCAACGGCTTTTCGAGAGCACGGTGGCCTCCTCGATGTCATGCTCGTCGCATCCCTCCCCCGTGCCTCATTGGCAGGCAGGACCGTGGCTCCAATGTGGCAATTTGATTTCGCATTGTTACAGCGCGTGAGGTCGCGCACTCTTGCTCAGCCGCCGGATCTCGGGGCAATGAAAGGCATACAACGAGCATTGGGGAAGGGGATGCCATGGAGGAGTACGACTACATCATCGTCGGTGCGGGCTCGGCTGGCGCGGTGCTGGCAGCGCGGTTGAGCGAGGATCAGCGCAACCGCGTGCTGCTGGTCGAGGCCGGCAAGGCCAGCCACCCCTATTCGCGCTTTCCCATCAGCTTCGGGCTGCTGATCGACCATCCGGGCGCCAACTGGCGCTATGAGTCCGAGCCCGAGCCCGGCACCGCCAACCGCCGCATCCCGGTTCCGCGCGGCAAGCTGCTCGGCGGCTCGAGCGCCATCAATGGGCTCGTGTGGGTGCGCGGCCAGCCGCTCGACTACGACACCTGGGCGCAAATGGGAGCCCGCGGCTGGAGCTGGCAGGACGTCGCGCCGCTGTTTGCCCGCATTGAGAACTACGAGAAGGGGTCGGACGGTGGGCGCGGCGTCGGCGGGCCGCTTCACGTGTCGGAGGTGCCGGACCAGAACCCGCTCTACGACGCGCTGTTCAAGGCGGCGGTCGCCGCCGGCTACAAGCTCAACCGCGACTACAACGGTCCGGACCAGGAGGGCGTCGTCAAGACGCAGACCAGCATCCGGCGCGGCCGGCGCATGAGCGTGGCCTATTGCTATCTCGGGCCGGCGATGCGGCGGCCAAACCTCCGGGTCCTTACCGAGGCGCCGACGCGGCGCATCCTTCTGGAAGGCAGCCGCTGCGTGGGCGTCGCCTACGAGCATGCCGGCCGCATGGCGGAGGCCCGGGCCGGCCGCGAGGTCATCCTGTGCGCGGGCGCTGTCGCCACGCCGCAACTGCTCGAGCTTTCCGGCATCGGCAATCCCGCGATCCTGCAGGCGCACGGCATCGCCGTTCGGCACGCCCTGCCGGCGGTGGGCGAGAATTTCCGCGACCACATCAACGCACGCATCGTGTGGCGCGTGAAGGACCCGAGCGTCTCCTACAACCACAAGGCGCGGGGCATCGGCGCGGTCGGGCAGGCGCTGAGGTACATGGCGACGGGCGGCGGGTTCTTCAGCCTGCCGTCGGCGCCGCTGCTCGCCTTCCTCAAGACCCGGCCCGAGCTCGCCACTCCCGACGTCCAGATGCATCTCGTGCCTTATGCGATCAAGGACCCCAAGCAGCGCAAACTGCAGGACTTTCCGTCGATGACGGTCGCCTGCTACCAGCTGCGCCCCGAGAGCCTCGGCACAATCCACATCCGCTCGGCGCGTCCGGACGATCAGCCGGCCATCCGCTTCAACTTCCTCGCCGACAGCATCGACCAGCGCACCATGATCGACGGCTTCCGCATGATGCGCCGCATCGTCGAGGCCGGCCCCATGGACGCGCTGCGCGGGGAGGAATATTCGCCCGGCATCGGCGTCAAGAGCGATGACGAGATCCTGGGGTGGATCAGAGCCAACTCTCAGACCGCCTATCACCCGATCGGCACCTGCCGCATGGGGCAAGGCCCCAGGACGGTGGTCGATCAACAGCTGAAGGTGCACGGGCTTGAACGCCTGCGCATCGCCGACGCCTCGATCTTCCCCACCATGCCGTCGGGCAACACCAACGCGCCCGCCATCATGGTCGGCGAGAAGGCGGCCGACCTGATCCGCAGCGCGGCCTGAAATGGGCGAAACGACAGGGCGGTCATCCCGGAATTCGCGCGAGCGAATTTCCGGGATCCAGCCGCAGCCGAGACCCCCACCGTCGCCTCAGCCCTGTCCGGCCTTGGTGAAGACGGGCTCCTGCCTGGCCGCCTGCTTCTTTTGCGATGCCTGCCAGACGTCGTAGGCCGCGTTGATCCGCCGCGCCATCACCGACAGGTACTCGCGCACCTCGCTCGGCAGCTCTGCGGTCGCGTAGCGGTCGGGGTGGTAGATCTTGGCGAGCGCGAGATAGGCATCGCGCACCTCGTCGCGGGATGCGCTCTGCTTGACGCCCAGCACGGCATAGGGGTCGAAGCTGCTGCCCTCCGTGGGTCCGGCCCACAGGTCGGGCTTGGACGGCACATTCAGCGGTTTGACGGCGTGCAGGGCCGTCTTGGCCACGAACATCCGCTCGCCGTCGAGCGGCTGGAACTCGATGAAGCTGGTGCTGCCGTTCAAGAGCTCGGCCAGGGTGCGCCCCGGCGGGACGAGCACCGTGCCCTGCAGCTCGTGTCCGTCCTCGAGGACGATCTCCACGCTGGCCGGCCCCTGCTGCTGCTGGCCGCCTCGATTGAACATGCGGAACCCACCGACGCCTCGTGCCTGTTTGTGGCCTGCGCGAACTGGGCCTGGGACCGCAGCCATCCGCGAGGATACGGGGAGCGGGGGACAGGCGCGCTGGCAGGTGAGCGCGGAATGTGCTACCGCCGCCGGCGAGAATCTGGGCGCGCTGCAGCATGATGTGCCGCGCTCCCCCTGCCACGGACAGGGCACGCAATCTCTTAAAGGACCGTAAATGAAGCTTCGCAACATTGCGATCATCGCGCATGTCGATCACGGGAAGACCACCTTGGTCGACGCCCTACTGCGCCAATCTGGTGCCTTCCGCGACAACCAGAAGGTGGTCGCGCAGGCCATGGACAGCAACGACCTGGAGCGTGAGCGCGGCATCACCATCCTCGCCAAGTGCACCTCCATTCTCTGGCGGGATACCCGCATCAACATCGTCGATACCCCCGGCCATGCCGACTTCGGCGGCGAGGTGGAGCGCATCCTCAACATGGTGGACGGCGCCATCGTGCTGGTCGACGCCTCCGAGGGACCGCTGCCGCAGACCAAGTTCGTCGTCTCCAAGGCGCTCAGGCAGGGCCTGCGGCCGATCGTTGCCATCAACAAGATCGACCGTCCCGACGAGCGCCATGAGGCGGTGCTCAACGAGGTGTTCGACCTCTTCGCCGCCCTCGATGCCACCGACGCGCAGCTCGACTTCCCCGTGCTCTACGGCTCGGGCCGCGACGGCTGGATGGCGGCGGACCCCAAGGGCCCGAGGACCGACCTCGCGCCGCTGTTCGAGCTCATCCTGGCCCATGTGCCCCCGCCCACGGTCGAGGACGGTCCCTTCCGCATGCTGGCGACCACGCTCGAGGCCGATCCCTACCTCGGACGGCTGCTGACCGGGCGCATCACCTCGGGGAGCGTCCGGCCGAACCAGACCATCAAGGCGATCGGCCGCGACGGCAGCCTGATCGAGACCGCGCGCGTGACAAAGGTGCTCGCCTTCCGCGGGCTCGAGCGCACCGCCATCGACGTCGCCGAGGCCGGCGACATCGTCGCCATTGCCGGCGTCACGCAGGCGACCGTCGCCGACACGCTCTGCGATCCCGCGGTCGAGACGCCGCTGCCGGCGCAGCCGATCGACCCGCCGACGCTGGCGATGATGTTCCGCATCAACGACGGCCCGTTCGCCGGCCAGGAGGGCGACAAGGTGCAGAGCCGCGTCATCCGCGACCGGCTCCTGAAGGAAGCCGAGCGCAACGTGGCCATCCGCGTCACGGAGTCCTCCGACAAGGACGCCTACGAGGTGGCCGGCCGCGGGGAGCTGCAGCTCGGCATCCTCATCGAGACCATGCGCCGCGAGGGCTTCGAGCTCACGGTCTCGCGCCCGCAGGTGCTGTTCAAGACCGATCCCGACACTGGCAAGCGGCTCGAGCCCGTCGAGGAGGTGATCATCGACGTCGATGAGGAGCACTCGGGGATCGTCGTGCAGAAGCTCTCCGAGCGCCGCGGCGACCTCATGGAGATGCGCCCCTCCGGCGGCGGCCGTCAGCGGCTCGTCTTCCACGTGCCGACGCGCGGCCTCATCGGCTACCAGAGCGAGCTCATGACGGACTCGCGCGGCACCGCGGTGATGAACCGCCTGTTCCACGGCTACGTGGCCCACAAGGGCGACATACCGGGCCGGCGCAACGGCGTGCTCATCTCGAATGCCGCGGGCGAGGCCACCGCCTACTCGCTCTTCTACCTGCAGGAGCGCGGGGCTCTGATGATCGACCCGCAGACGCGGGTCTACGCCGGTATGATCGTTGGTGAGCACACGCGCGACAACGACCTCATCGTCAATGTCATCCAGGGCAAGAAGCTCACCAACGTCCGCGCCGCCGGCAAGGACGAGAACGTGGTGCTGACGCCGCCCATGCGCCTGCCGCTCGAGCGCGCGCTCTCCTACATCGACGACGACGAGCTCGTGGAGGTGACGCCGAAGTCGATCCGGCTGAGGAAGCGCTGGCTCGACCCCAACGAGCGCAAGAAGCGGGAGCGCGTCCGCGAGGCGGAGGCGGTTTGACACATAACCCGATCACGCTTCGCCTCCCTCCTCTGCATGACGAAGGTGCAGCCTTTGTCATAGGGGGAGGCAAGAAAGCGGGTCCGCGGCAAGCGGGAAGGCTCAGCAGCCCATCGCCTTGGCCAGGGTCACGAAGCTGTCGGCAACCACATCCCACTCGCGCTCGGCCTTGAAGTCGCGCCGCTGGTGCGGGCCGTATTCCGTCGGCCGCGCGACGAAGCCCGTGCGCAAGCCGGCGTTCGCCGCGGCGGCGAGGTCGCCGTTGTGGGCCGCCACCAGCATCACTTGGCCCGGCTCCAGGTTGAGCAGCTCGGCACTGGCGAGATAGGCTTGCGGCAGCGGCTTGTAGGCGCGCGCCGTCTCGGCGCCGAGGATCACGTCCCACGGCAGGCCAGCGTTCTTGGCCATGCGCGTGAGCAGGCCGACGTTGCCGTTCGACAGCGTGCCGATGATGTAGCGCGACTTGAGGCGCGCGAGGCCAGCGACCGAGTCCGGCCAGGGCTTGAGTCGGTGCCAGACCTTGTTGATGTGCACCTTGTCGGCCTCGCCGAGTCCGGTGATCCCATGCCTGGCGAGCAGCTTGTCGAGGCTCTCGCGGTGGAGGACGTCGAGAATGGTCCACGGTCGCCGGCCCGAGCGCACCTCCTCGAGGCCCGGCTGGTAGAGGCCGCGCCACTCGTCGGCGAACTGGGCCCAATCGGCCTTCAGGCCCTTCGCCGCGCCGAAGCCGGAGAGGTCATCGATGATGCTCGTGCGCCAGTCTACCACGGTGCCGAAGACATCGAACAGCAGCGCCTGCACGTCGGTCTTGGCGGTCACGGGTGGGTCTCCTGTCATGAGCCGATGAAGCGGTCGCGCCATTCCGGCGGAGGCAGCATGCAACTCTCCCTGCGGCCGAACAAGGCATATCGGTTGCGGGCGACGCGGTCATAGATCCAGTCCCCGTGGGCGCGTGGGAGCCAGCGCAGGGCGCCCAGCGCACGCCAAGGGCCGCCGAGACGCTCGCCGACCGCTGCGACGGTATCGAGCTTGGCACAGGCGCGGCCGTCGGCGATCACGAGGTTGCTCTCGAACTCGTCGGGGTCGAGGCCGTAGTGCCGATAAAGCGCCTGGCCGAGCGGCGACTGCGCCGTGGCGAGCCGGAAGGCGAAGCTGCGATCGCGCCTCAGGATGAAGCGGGCAAACCCCGAGCACAGCACACACACGCCGTCGAACACCACGAGCGCCTTGTCGTCCGGGAATCCCGGCACGGTCGGATCGGTGCGGTAGCTGTAAGGTGCGGCAGCCGCCAGCCGCCGCGAGACGCTCGCGCGCTCCGCGGGCGCGCTCACTCCAGGCGCCCGACCTGGGCGCGATGGCGCAGGAAGTGGTCGGCCAGCACGATGGCCATCATGGCCTCGCCCACCGGCACTGCGCGGATGCCCACGCAGGGGTCGTGCCGGCCCTTGGTGGAGATCTCCGTGTCGGTGCCGAAACGGTCGATCGTGCGCCGGGGGGTGAGCATCGAGGAGGTCGGCTTGACCGCGAAGCGCACCACCACCGGCTGCCCGGACGAGATGCCGCCGAGGATGCCGCCGGCGTTGTTGGACAGGAACTGCGGCCGACCGTCGTTGCCCATGCGCATCTCGTCGGCGTTCTCCTCGCCCGTGAGCTCTGCCGACGCCATGCCGGCCCCAATCTCGACGCCCTTCACGGCGTTGATGCTCATCATGGCGCCGGCGAGGTCCTGGTCGAGCTTGCCGTAGATCGGCGCCCCCCAGCCTGCGGGCACGCCCTCCGCCACCACCTCGATGACGGCGCCGACCGAGGAGCCCGCCTTGCGCACCTCGTCGAGGTGTCGGCTCCACGTCTCCACGATCCCTGCATCGGGGGAGAAGAACGCGTTGCGGTCCACCTCGGCCCAGTCCCAGCGTGCACGGTCGATGCGGTGCTTACCGATCTGCACCAGCGCGCCGCGGATCGTGACGCCGGGGATCACCTTGCGGGCGACGGCGCCGGCCGCGACGCGCATGGCCGTCTCCCGGGCGCTGGCGCGGCCGCCGCCCCGGTAGTCGCGGATGCCGTATTTCTGCCAGTAGGTGAAATCGGCATGCCCGGGGCGGAACTTGTCCTTGATGTCGGCGTAGTCGCGCCCGCGCTGGTCGACGTTGTCGATCATCAGGGAGATGGGGGTCCCGGTCGTCACCTGGCGGCCCGCGTCGTCGTTGAAGACGCCCGACAGGATGCGCACGGCGTCGGGTTCGCGGCGCTGGGTGGTGAAGCGCGATTGGCCGGGCCGACGCTTGTCCAGGAAGGCCTGGATGTCGTCGGCGGCCAGCGATAGGCCGGGCGGGCAGCCGTCGATGACGCACCCGATGGAGGGCCCGTGGCTCTCGCCCCAGGTCGTGACCCGGAAGAGGTGGCCGATGGTGTTGAAGGACATGGCCTCTGCTGCCGATCATACCTCGCCAAGAAGGCTGGCTTGCCGCAGGTCTTAGCCGACCGGGCTCCGGTGAGGCAATGCGGTCACATCTGCCGTTCCTGCTCGCAATTGCGAACAAGGAAGTCGAGTTGCCGCATGCAACTACCTTAACGCCGAGTCCAAAAAAATGTGCTCTTTATGCCACGCGTACAACTTGAACGTGGCCTTAGTCATCCTGCGTTCATCTCCCCGCTCCTAGGGTGCCCCCCTGCGTGTCGCGCACGGGCAGGGGGGCTGTCTCCATTTCGCCTGCTGACGTGCAGTTGCGGTATCGCATGTAGCCGGGATCGGAAATGGGAGGTACTTGGAAATGCGCATCAGGAAGACCCTACTGACGGCTTTGGCCGTGGCGATCGCGCTGGCGTTCTCGCCCCTGCCGGAGTTGCAAGCCGCGACGCTGTTGAGCCCGGGCTCGCAGCCTGGAACGGACAATCTCGCCCAGACCGTCAAGGCCAAGAAGAAGACCAAGAAGGCTGGCAAGAAGAAGAAAGGCAAGAAGAAGAAGGGCAAGAAGGCTGGCAGCAAGGCCGGCAAGTGCGGCACCTACATGTACTTCAGCAAGAAGAGCAGGAAGTGCATGGACGCGCGCAAGAAGTGACGCGCCTCCGGGAAGCCCAGCTTCTCGGGTAAGGACTTGCGGCGGTCGGGACCACGCTCCGGCCGCCGCTTTCGTTTCTCCAGCAGGCGGCTCCGGCGAGGGGCCTGCACGCCGGCAGCGCCTGTCTTACCATGAGCACAAGGCTTGAACCGCCGCCCGGTGTCTCATGTCACACGCTCCGCCTGCGTCCCGAGCTTGCCTGTCCTCGGGCTTGTGCCGAAGGTCGAAGGACGGATCATGGACGCCAGCCGTGCTTCAACGGGCTCGGAAAGGGGTTGGAGGCGTGTGAATCCAACCTAACGCGCGGTGGCATGAACCCTTAGCGTGGGCCCGGCAACAGGTCTGGATCGCTCGGCAGCTCGCCGTTCGGCGTCAGCTTGTCGACCACGCCGGGGAGGATCCTTGAAAGCTGCGCGAGCAGATCGTCGTGCGGCAGGCCGGTCTGCTCCGCCAGGTCATTGACGGTGTCCTGGCCGAGCGCCTGATGCAGCTGGTTCGGAGAGATGGGCTGATTCTGCCCCGTGCCGATCCAGGACTTCATGATGTCCTCAAGGCCGTTCTGGCGGAATTGATCCAGAAGGCCGCCGAGCCCGCCAAGCGAGCCCGGCTGCTGCGCGCCCGCCGCGGCACGCGACGCCAGCAGGGCCATCAGTGCCAGCATGATCGGGGAAGCCTGGCCGCTGCCGGACTTCGATCCCAGGGCAGCGCCGATAACGTCATCGAGCAGTCCCATTGCGAGTCCTCCTTTGAAATCGCGGCTTGCACGGCCTGTACCGGCCAGGGCCTGCCGCGGCAAACACTTCCCTGGCACATGGCGAACGAAATGCTCCGGCCGCGCCCGACGTCAGGCGGCAGCCCTCTCGGCGCGAGACGAGCGCGAGGACTGGATCATGACCAGCTCGGTCAGGTTCTCTGCGGTGATGTAGCCGACCAGCCGCTGCTGGCGGTCGACGACGCCGACGGCACGCTGTCCGCCGCGCCGCAGCACTTCGAACACGTTGTCGAGGCAGGCGTTCTCGGGGACAGTCGGCACGTCGCGGTCCATGAACTCGAGGACGGGCGTGCCGCCGCCCTTCTCCTGCAGGGCCTGGATCAGGCCCTCGCGGGTGACCATGCCGCGCAGCACGCCGGCCCCGTCCACCACGGGGAACTCCTGCTGGGTGGTGCGCAGCAGCAGGGTCGCTGCGTCGTCGGCCGTCGAGCCGGGGCCGAGGGGCTCGAAGGAGGTGATCATGGCGTGCGAGGCGAGATAGCCGCGGGTGTAGTCGCGCACCTGCACGTACCCGGCCTCGCCGCTGGCGGCGAGGAAGATGAATACCGCCACTAGCACGAGGAGCGGGTTCCCGAGCAGGCCGAGGAAGGCCAGCATCACCGCCAGCCCTTGCCCGATGGAGGCGGCGACCCGGGTTGCGCGCGTATATCCAAGGCTGATCGCGAGCAGGGCGCGCAGCACGCGGCCGCCGTCCATCGGGAACGCCGGGATCAGATTGAATACGACCAGCATGACGTTGGCAGCCGCGATCCGGCCGACGAGGGAGGTCTGCGCCTGCTCCAGCTGGGCCATCTGCGACAGGTCGAACTGGGCGCCGAGCACGAACATCAACACGAGCGCGATGACGACATTGACCGCTGGCCCCGCCAGCGCGACCACGATCTCCTGGGAGGGCTTCTCGGGCATTCTCTCCAGGGATGCGACGCCGCCGATGGGCAGGAGTGTGATGTCGGACGTGGCGATGCCGTAGCGGCGCGCTGCCAGCACGTGCCCGAACTCGTGCAGCACCACACACACGAACAGGGCGACGATGAAGAGCACGCCATCGACCGCCTCGGCCGGTCCGCCCTTGGTCCAGTGGATGGCGGCGATCCAGGCGAGCAGCAGGAAGAACGTCATGTGGATGCGCACGGCGGTGCCGCCGACGTCGAAGAGCTTGATCGACCAACCCATGTTCGCTCCGAAATCCTGCCGATGCCGCTGCAGCCTGTCCGCCTGAGCGCCTGGCACATCAAACCGATGGAGACATTGCTCCCGATGCGGACCGGGAGCAACAGCGGCGGCTCGCGTCTCGCCTCAATGGGCTGCCGGCCGCACCAGCGCCGCCCCTGGCCAGGTGGCGCGCGATACGCGGGCGTACTGCGGCGGATGGGGTATCTCGGCCCCCAGGCGCTCGGCCGCGTGCCACACCCAGCGGGGATCGTCGAGGAAGGCGCGGGCGAGGGCGACGTAGTCGGCATGCCCCTCGGCGATGACGGCCTCCGCCTGCTCGGGCACGGCGATCAGGCCGACCGCCCGGGTGGCGAGCCCAGATCCCGCTTTCACCTTCGCGGCGAACGGCACCTGGTAGCCGGGCGTCGCCGGGATCCTCGCGGCCGCGGCGTTCCCGCCGCTCGAGACGCATACGTAATCCGCGCCGATCCCTTTCAGGGCATTCGCAAACGAGACGGCATCCTCGGGCGTCAGCCCGCCATCCACCCAATCGCTGCCCGTGATGCGGGCGCCCAAGGCGATCGTGGCGGGCACCGCGTCGCGTACGGCACGAATGACCTCGAGGGGAAAGCGCATGCGCCCCTCCGGGCCGCCGCCGTAGGCGTCGGTGCGCTGGTTGGAGAGGGGAGACTGGAACTCGTGCAGCAGGTAGCCGTGCGCGGCGTGCACCTCGATGGCGTCGAAGCCGAGCCGCACGGCCCGCTGGGCGGCCTGGCGGAAGGAGGCGGTGACGCGGGCGAGGCCTTCGGCGTCGAGCGCCTCCGGCACGGGCCAGCCATCCGCGAACGGAATGGCGGAGGGCGCCACGACCGGCCAGGGATCCTCTCCCCGCGAGAGAGGCTTGCCGCCTTGAAACGGTGCCTGGCAGGAGGCCTTGCGTCCCGCGTGGCCGAGCTGGATGGCAAAGGCGGTCCCGGGCGCGGCGATGCGCTGGGCGGCATCGAGCACGCGTGCGAGCGCGGCCTCGTTGGCGTCCGAGTAGAGGCCGAGGCAGCCGTGCGAGATGCGTCCCCTGCGCTCCACGGCGGTGGCTTCCATCACCACCATGCCGGCGCGGCCGATGGCGAGCTGCATCAGGTGCTGGAGATGCCAGTCCGATGCGCTGCCGTCGCTGGCCGAGTATTGGCACATGGGCGCTACCGCGATGCGGTTCGGCAGCACGATGGGTCCGAGCGGCAGCGGGGAGAAGAGGTGCGTCACGGCATCGATCCTCGGTGAGGGCGGCGCAAGGAGGGTGGCGCGCCGGTTGGGGGCCGTCCGTTGCTACCCAAGATGCCTCGGCCCGTCCATCTCCCCATTGGTGGCGAGGCTCTGCGTCGGGCGTGGTGCCCTCCCATTGATCGGCTCCCTCCGGTCCCGCAGAAGTAAAGATCCGTTTGATCGCCGGCTCCGGGCCCAGGGGCGGTGTGCACTCGACTGCTGACGCGTCCTGTCAGGAGGCAGGGCCAATTCCGGTCGACGGGAACATGCGGCCGGCGTATCGATGCAATGCACAATCTCGATGGCGCCTGCTGCGCCAAGCCAACTAAGCTGCCTTTCCGCCGGCGCTGCCTACTTCCTTTGTTGGAACCCGGGGCCTTGCAACGAGTTCGAGCATAAATTCGGCCTAACCAGGCAAATCAGGGCGAACCCAGCGTGACAGCCACACCCGAAGAGAGCAGCGACGCGACGAGTGTCTCGCCACTGGCGCGCCGCGTTGCCGAGACGCGCCGCCTCTCCCTGGCGCTCGTCGAGCCTCTCAGCGCAGAGGATCAGGTCGTCCAGCCGATGGACGACGCCAGTCCCACCAAGTGGCATCTCGCCCATACCACCTGGTTCTTCGAGACATTCGTGCTGAAGCCGCACCTTGCCGGCTATCGCGTGCTCGACGAGCGCTTCGCCTATTGCTTCAACTCCTACTACGAGGCCGCCGGCCCGCGGCAACCCCGGCCCCAGCGGGGGCTGCTCACCCGTCCGAGCCTGGAGGACGTGCTGGGTTATCGCGCCCATGTCGACGGCGGACTCGAGGCCCTCTTCGGGAGCGGGGCCATCGAGCGCGCTCCGGTCGTGGCGGACCTCCTTGAGCTCGGCATCAACCACGAGCAGCAGCATCAGGAGCTGATCCTCACCGACATCCTCGCCCTGTTCGCCGCCGAGCCGCTGCGACCCGCGTATCGCCCGTCGCAGAAAGCGAGGCGCGTCCTTCGACAAGCTCAGGACGAGGGTGCGCGTGCGGCACGGGAGGAGGGCGAGCGTGCGGCGAGCTCCAACCCGGTGCTGAGCCTATCGAAGCCCGGCCGGGTGCCGCAGGACGGCGCTGCGCGCTGGATCGCGTATGTCGGCGGCATCAGGCGCGCGGGCCACGAGGGCGGGTCGTTCCACTTCGACAACGAACGCCCGCGGCACGAGGTACTGCTGCGCGACTACCGCCTGGCCCACCGGCCCGTGACCAACGGCGAGTGGCTCGAGTTCATGGCCGATGGCGGCTACGAAACCCCTGCGCACTGGCTCTCCGATGGCTGGTCCACGGTCAAGGCCAGGGGCTGGCGCGCGCCCGGCTATTGGGAAGGCGAGAAGGGAGCATGGCGGCAGA
Source organism: Hyphomicrobiaceae bacterium (assembly GCA_035652635.1). Lineage (GTDB taxonomy): Bacteria > Pseudomonadota > Alphaproteobacteria > Rhizobiales > Hyphomicrobiaceae > AWTP1-13. The sequence goes on from DASRDL010000142.1 coordinate 17,191, forward strand.
TGACGCTCGAAGGGCTCGTGCCCATCGATCCGGCGGCACCCGTCTGCCACGTGAGCTACTTCGAGGCTGACGCGTTCGCACGCTGGGCCGGCAAGCGTCTGCCGACGGAGTTCGAGTGGGAGGCGGCGGCAGCAGATCTCCCGGTGCGCGGAAACATGCTGGGCTCGGGCGCGCTGAAGCCTTTGCCCGCGCCGGCGCTGGGCGCCGCCGACAGGCCGGCGCAGATGTTCGGCGACGTGTGGGAGTGGACGCAGAGCGCCTATGCTGCGTACCCGGGGTTCCGCGCGGGACCGGGCGCGCTCGGCGAGTACAACGGCAAGTTCATGTGCGGCCAATTCGTGCTGCGCGGCGCATCCTGCGCGACGCCCGAGGGGCATTCGCGCGCCACCTACCGCAACTTCTTCTATCCCCATCAGCGCTGGCAGTTCACCGGCGTGCGTCTGGCGGACGACAACCCATGACACGGCGTGCCCAAACAAGCCCGGCCGAGCGGCCGGCGGAGGTCGGGTTGTGCGAGTTCGCCGGCGCGGTGCTGAAGGGACTTTCCGCGCCGAGGAAACGGCTGCCGTGCCAATATTTCTACGACGCGGCGGGAAGCCGGCTGTTCGAGGAGATCACCGAGCTCGAGGAGTACTATCCCACGCGCACGGAAACGGCGATCCTGCGCACCCACGCCCATGCCATGGCGCGGCCCTCTGGCCGCAGCGCGGTGCTCGTGGAGTTCGGCTCGGGCTCGAGCCGCAAGACCGAGCTGGTGCTGGCCGCGCTCGAGGCGCCGCGGGCCTATGTGCCGATCGACGTCTCCTGGTCGGCGCTGGAGGAGGCCCGCAGCCGGCTGGAGCGGCGTTTCCCATGGCTCGAGGTGGTGCCGGTCAACGCCAGCTTCTGCGATGCCCTGCGGCTGCCGGTGCGGGTGAGCAGCCATCCCAAGCTCGGCTTCTTTCCGGGCTCGACGATCGGCAATTTCGACCCGCCGGATGCCGGCCGGCTGCTCCAGCACTTCGCACGCATCCTGGGGCCCGGCTCGCGGCTCATCGTCGGCGTCGATCTCGACAAGGACACGCGACGCCTCGTCCCCGCCTACGATGATGCCAAAGGCGTGACGGCGCGCTTCAACCTCAACCTGCTGGCGCGCATCAACCGCGAGCTCGGCGGCGACTTCGATCTCGCAAGCTTCCGGCACCGCGCCGTCTATGACCGGAACCTGAGGCGCATCGAGATGCACCTTGTCAGCAGTGTGCGTCAGGCTGTCCGCTTGTTGGGCCGCTCCTTCGAGTTCGCGGCCGGCGAAAGCATCCACACCGAGAACTCCTACAAGTACTCGGTCGAGCAGTTCCGCGGGCTCGCCCGAGGGGCAGGCTGGCGGTCGGCGCAGGTCTGGATGGACGCAGGTCGGGACTTCAGCGTGCACGAGTTGCGGCTGCCGACGGCCTGAGCGGGGCTGATTGCATTCTTCTCGGGGCCCTGGGTCCCGGATATTTCGCTCACGCGAAATTCCGGGATGACAGCCGTGCCGTCATTTGCCGAAGCATGGTCGGATAGCAAACTTGACGATTGAAGTCAGGAATAGATAGTCTGCGCGTGCGCAAAGGCCCCTGCCGGCCGCGCGCGTTCACCGGTTGTCCGATCGGCTTGGCATAACGGTTTCCCATGAGTGCGACCTTCATCGAAGCTCTGTCCATTCTCGTGCGCGAGGGGCTCGAGGCGATCCTGGTACTCGCCGCGCTCGCGGCCTATCTCGGCAGGATCGGGGCAGAGGACCGGTTGAAGGCCCTGTGGCTCGGCGCCGTAGCGGCGCTCGCCGCCAGCATCGCCGCCGCCTGGATCTTCGAGCAGTTCTACAACGGCATGCACAACGACATCGCCGAGGGCGTGATGATCTTCGCCGCCGCGGCGCTGATGTTCTACGTGAGCGGCTGGCTGTTCATGAAGCAGGACCCGCAGGCTTGGCAGGCCTACCTGCGCCGGCAGGCGGACCGGGCGCTCGCCTGGCAGTCCCGCACGGTCATCGCTGCGCTCGCGTTCTTCGCCGTGCTTCGCGAAGGCGGCGAGACCGTCCTCTTCCTGCATGTTCTGGCCAAGACCAACGGCGGCTGGACGGGGAGCCTGCTGTCGGGGATCGCGGCGGCATTCGTGGTCCTCGCCGTCCTGTTTCTGATCATCGTCAACACCACGCGCCGGCTGCCGCTGCGCGCCATGTTCATGGTGACGTCGCTGTTCCTGTTTGTGATGGGCCTGAAATTCGTCGGCGAGGGGTTGCAGGAGTTCCAGGAGCAGGCGCTGGTGCCCTACGACGTCGCGCCGGGCTCCAATGCGCTGGCCGCTTTGGGCCTCAATCCGACATGGGAAGCGCTTGGGGCGCAGGCCGCCGTCGTGCTGATCGCGCTGCTCGGCATGGCGTTCGCCCTCGAGGCCAGCCCGTGGCGCGGGACGCGGAGATCGTGACCCACTACCGCAGTTGAAGCAGCCGCGCGTCAGGTTGGACTCGACCCGCGCTCAGCGTCGGCCACACGCTTCGCCCACGTGCTGAGCTTGCCTGCCCTCGGGCTTGTCCCCCCGAGGGTCGAAGGACGGACCGGCCATGTCAGCCGTGCTTCGACAGGCTCAGCACGGCGTTGGAGCGGTGACATGACACAGCGGGCGGCGGGTCAAATCTCACGCTCATGCGCATGAGACAGCCGGCAGCTCAGGCGTAGCGCGCGCGTGCCAGTGCGGCCCCCTTGGCCAGCGCCGCCAGCTTGGCGTAGGCGATGTCGCGGCGCATCGGCGCCATCCCGCAGTTGGTGCAGAGCTGGATGCGCTCCCGGGGCACGTGCTCGAGCGCGGCGGCGACGACGGCGGCCACTTCTTCGGGCGTCTCCACCACGTCGCTCGCCACGTCGATGGCGCCGACCAGGATGTCCTTGCCTTCGAGCAGGCCGAGCAGGCTCATCGGCACCTTGGAGTTGCGGCATTCGACCGACACCTGCTTGATGCGGCTTCGCGCGAGCGCGGGGAAGATCGCCTCGTATTGCCGCCACTCCTGCCCCAGCGTCGCCTTCCAGTCGATGTTGGCCTTGATGCCGTAGCCGTAGCAGATGTGCACGGCCGTGGTGCAGGCAAGGCCCGAAGCGGCGCGCTCGAGCGCAGCGATGCCCCACTCCGTCACCTCGCCCATGAAGACGTTGAAGGCCGGCTCGTCGAACTGGATCACGTCGACGCCGTCCTTCTCCAGCGCGCGCGCCTCCTCGTTGAGGAGTTCGGCAAACGCCATGGCCATCTTCACCTTGTCGCCGTAGTGGCGGTCGGCGATGGTGTCGGCGATGGTCATCGGGCCGGGCAGCGTGAACTTCAGCCGGCGCTTGGTGTGCGCGCGGGCGAGCCTGGCTTCCATGGGGTGCACGCGGCCCTTGAGGCGCACGGGCGCGACCACCTGCGGCACCATCGCCTTATAGCGGTCGGCGCGGATGCCCATTTCCACCTTGTTGGCGAAGTCGATGCCCTCGACGCGCTCCAGGAAGCCGTGCACGAAGTGCTGGCGCGCCTGCTCCCCGTCGCCCACGATATCGATGCCCGCGTCCTCCTGCTCCTTGAGGGCAAGCAGCGTGGCATCCCCCTTGGCCTCCTCCAGCGCCGCGCCTTGGAGCCGCCACGGCGCCCACAGCTTGGTGGGCTCGGCCAGCCAGGCGGGCTTGGGCAGGCTCCCGGCGATGGTGGTCTCGAACATGGCGCTCCTCCCAAGCTGGACGGCCGGCGCATTTGCCGGCAAAGTTGAGCCCGATCATAGCCGATGGGCGGCACCGCGGAAGCGGTGGGGACGATCCCACGCCACACGGCCAAAGAAAGCCAAGGGGGAAGTGCCCATGTTCTCAGCCGCGAACGCCGCGCGGTTCCTGGATGAGGCGCACCGCAGCCGCGCGCGCTATCAGAACCTGCCCGAGGCCATCGCGCCATCGAGCTTCGATGAGGCTTATGCGGCCCAGGAGGCCCTGTGCGCCCTGTGGGAGCCGAGGCTCGGGGCCGTCGCCGGGCGCAAGATCGCCGTCACCACCAAGGTCATGCAGGAGCTGATGGGCATCGGCCATCCCTGCGGAGGCACCATCTTCGCCTCGTGCATCCATCGCTCCCCGGCTGGGATCAAGAAGGCCGACTACGTCAACGTGCGCATCGAGTGCGAGCTGGCGGTGCGGCTCGGCCGCGACCTGCCCAAGGGTGCTGCGCCCTATACGCGCGAGACGGCGCGCGGGGCGGTGGCCGAGGTCATGGCGGCCTTCGAGCTGATCGAGGACCGCCACGCCGACTACAAGGCCACCAAGGCCCTCTCCCTGATCGCCGACAACGCGTGGAACGGCGGCATCGTCGTCGGCGCGGCGAAGCCCCCGCCGGCGGGGTCCGACCTCAACGGCATCGCCGGGCGGCTCGCGCGCGACGGCAAGGAGGCGGCGAGCGGCAAGACCGACGATCCCATGGGTGCGCTCGCCTGGCTCGCCAATCTCTCTGTCGAGCGCGGTCGCCCCATGAAGGCCGGCATGGTCGTCATCACGGGCAGCGTCGTGCCCACGATAGACATCGCGCCCGGCGAACGGCTCGACTTTGTCCTCGATGGCGTCGGCTCGGTGTCGATGACGGCGGCGTAGAGCGAGATTCCCTCCCCCCACTCTTCAGTGGGGAGAGGGTTAGGGTGAGGGGCGGCCAATGGCGATGTCGGTGCTTTTGCTGCCCCTCACCCCGACCCTCTCCCCGCGAAGGACGGGGAGAGGGAGATGGCAACGGTAGGTGCAAGACCATGAAATTCGGGATCTTCTACGAGCTGCAGCTTCCGAGGCCCTGGGGTCCCGACGACGAGCACAAGCTGGTGCAGGACGCGCTGGCCCAGGTCGAGCTGGCCGACCGTCTGGGCCTCGACTACGCGTGGGCGGTGGAGCACCACTTCCTGGAGGAATATTCGCACTGCTCGGCCTCCGAGGTGTTCCTGGCGGCGGCCGCCGCGCGCACCAGGCGCATCCGGCTCGGGCACGGCATCCGCCAGGTCATTGCCAACTACAACCAGCCCGCCCGCACGGCCGAGGCTATCGGCATGCTCGACCTCGTCTCCAACGGCCGGGCCGAGTTCGGCATCGGCGAGGGGGCGACCCGGCTCGAGCTCGGCGGCTTCAACATCCCGGCCAAGGAGAAGCGGGCGATGGCGCTCGAGGCCGCCGAGCAGATCGCCAACATGATGGTGATGTCGCCCTACCCGGGCTACGAGGGCCGCTCGTTCAAGATGCCGTGCCGCAACGTGATCCCCAAGCCCGTGCAGAAGCCGCATCCGCCCATGTGGATGGCCTGCACCAACCGCGACACCATCAAGATCGCGGCGAGCCTCGGACTGGGAGCGCTCGCCTTCTCGTTCCTCGACGAGGCCGAGGCGCGCACCTGGAGCAGCATCTACTACGACATCATCAAGAGCGACGCCTGCGTGCCGCTCGGCCACAGCGTCAACGCCAACATCGCCATGGTGTCGGCCTTCTCGCTCAACGAGGATCCGGCGGAGGCGGCGCGGCGCGGGCAGGCGGGCTTCGAGTTCTTCCGCTACGCCATCAGCGCGCTCGTCACCAACGACACGGTGCCCGGCCGCTCGCGGCTGTGGGACGAGTTCGAGAGCCAGCGCTCGAGCGGGGCGATCGCCGAGAACTACGCCGCCACCGAGAGCCTCGCCAGTGCCTTCCAGCGGTCCCCGGGGATCGGCACGCCCAAGGATTTCCGCGAGCACGTGCGCTCGTTCGAGGCGGCTGGCGTCGACCAGATCATTCTGCTGCAGCAGGCCGGGCGCAACCGGCACGAGCACATCTGCGCCTCCCTCGAATTGCTGGCGCGGGACGTGCTGCCCGAGTTCGCCCCCAAGGCAGCCGAGCGCGACCGCCGCAAGGCCGAGGAGCTGGGGCCCTATATCGAGCGCGCGCTGGCGCGCAAGAAGGTGATGCCCGCGCTCGCGGACGCAGACATCCCCGTGGTGCGCGCCTCGGCGATGAAGCCCGCCGTCAACCAGCGGGTGGAGTGAGCGAGACCGGGTGCCTGTTAGCCCGCGCGGCGAGCCGGCCGGCTAGTGCCGGCCAACCCGCGCTGGTGCGACGTCAAGGAGAGGAGACCGGCCAGGGATCAGCTGGCGGCCGCGGGCGCAGTCACGGTGCTTGCCTGCGCGGCTCCGTTGACGACTGCGGGCGGCACGACGGCGGCCTCCGCGACGGGTGTCGCTGAAGCCTCCGATAGTGCGGCGCCCCCCTGCTCCGCGGGCGCCGGCGCCGCTTCCGCCGCCGGAGCCGCTGCGGGCGCCGCGGCCTGGCTAGCCACCTCGATCGGCTGAGGCGCTGGTGCCGCCGGTGCCGCCTCCTGGCTCGCGGGGGCCCCTTCGGGCGCTGCCTCTGCCACGGGGGCCGAGACCGCTTCGGCGACAGGCGCCGAGGCGGGCTCTGCCGGTGCTGCCGCGGCCTCGGCGGCCGGTGACGCTGCAGCCGGCTCGGCGGCCGCGGCGGGTGCCGCACTCGCCTCGGCAGCCGGCGGAGCCACACTCACCTCTGCAGATGCCGGTGCCGGTGCCGCAGGCTCTGCGACGGACGGGCTCGCCGGCTCGGCGGGCGCTGGGGCTGCTGCCGCCGCGGGCTGCTCTGCCGCCGCCACCGCCGCCGGCTCGGGCGCCGGAGGAGCTTCCGCCAGCGCTGCCGCAGCCGTGCCCTCGTCGGTCGCAGACGTCTCCGAGGCCGCACCGGCAGAGGCATCGGGTGCAGGTGCCGCGGGGCTCGCAGGCGCGGCAGCTTCCGGTGACGGAGCACTTGCAGCATCGGTCGCGGGGGCTGCTGGCGGCTCCGCCGACAAGGCTGCGGCTTCCGGAATCGGCGCCGCGGCTACGGCGACGGCGTCTGCGGTTTCGGCGGCTGATGGAGATGCGGCAGACGCAGCTCCGGTCGTCACGAAGGCCATCAGGTCGGTCGCGACCTGGATGGCCGAATCGGGCTTGCAGCCCATGTCAATGGCCATGCGCAGACAAGCGATTCGCTGATCGAGAAGGTCCATCATTGGTTCCTTTTTGCTATCGGGTGGGCATCCATGGCATGTAGAAGAAGGATAGTAATAATGCCGGAATCATCTTCATTTCCGGCGCGCAAGACTAATCAACCGGAATATTTCCAAGAATAGGCGCGCGTCTAGCATAAGACCGGCTTTCTCCGTCCGGATCGTCGCGCTAGGCGCGCGCCTTCATTCCGCATGCGAACTGAGTGGCGCCTGCTGCAGGCAACGCGGTGCGGTGAGCGCGTGGCGACGCCGTCGCCTTGTCGGGCACGCTCGCGGGCCTATACTCGCGAGAAACCGGGACGCATCGTCCCAGTTTGCAAACCGGAGGGTGGACGGGGTGAGCAAGATGCTTACGGGCAAGGTTGCCATCGTCACCGGCGGCGCGAAGGGCATCGGCTTCGCCGTCGCCGCCGATCTCGCGGCCCGCGGGGCGGCCGTCGTGATCGCCGATCTGGCCGGCGCCGAGGTCGCTGCGACGCGAATGCGTGAAGCGGGACACCATGCGATCGGGCTGAAGGTGGACGTCGCCTCCGAGGCGGACACCACCGTTCTCGCCGAGATGGCGATCGCCGAGTTCGGCGGCATCGATATCCTGGTCAACAATGCGGGGATCTACTCCACTCTCAAGCCGCGCCCGTTCGAGGAGATCGAGCCCGCCGAATGGCGGCGCCTGATGGAGGTGAACACGCTCGGCATCTTCCTCGCCTGCCGCGCCGTGCTGCCCGCGCTCAAGGCGCGCGGGGGCGGGCGCATCGTCAACATCTCGTCGGGCGTGGCGTTCAAGGGCAACCCGTGGATGGCGCACTACGTGGCGAGCAAAGGCGCGGTGGTGTCGCTGACGCGGGCGCTCGCCACCGAGCTCGGCCGCCACAAGATCCTCGTCAACAGCGTGGCGCCGGGGTTCACGCTGAGCGACGGCGTGCTCGAGAATGCGACGCTGGTGGAGCGCGTGCGCGAGCCTTCGACGCGCACGCGCGTGCTGGCGCGCGAGATGACGCCGGCCGACCTCGTCGGTGCCATCGCCTTCCTGGCGGGACCGGACGCCGCCTTCATCACCGGGCAGACCATCGTCGTCGACGGAGGCGCCTATTACCATTGAGCAGGCACGAGAGCAGACAGCGGAAAGGCACGCGATGAAGACACAGATTCCCGTCATCGATCTCAGCAGCGCATTCAACGGCGATGCCACCGCCCGACTGCGCACGGGCCGGGAGATCGACCGCACCTGCACCGAGATCGGCTTCTTCACCATCACGGGGCACGGTGTGCCGGCCAAGGTCATCTCGGGCCTCAACAGGGAGGCGCACGCCTTCTTCGCCCTGCCCATGGAGGAGAAGAGGAAGGTCATGCCCGCGGACATCAAGAGCCCGCGCGGCTACAAGCCGGTGGGCTACGAGGCGCTGGGCCACGGCAACGCCAACATGACCCCGCCAGACCTCAAGGAGTACTACCACTTCGGCCGCGAGCGCTGGCCGGACGAGCCCTACTACACGTGCGCGGAGGGCCAGCGGTATTTCATCAAGAACGTCTGGCCCGAGCGCCCGGCCGGCCTGCGCACGGCGGCGGGGCGCTACTACGGCGAGATGGAGGCCCTCGTCGGCCGGCTCATGCGGGTGTGCGCGCTGGGACTGGGTCTCGAGGAGCACTTCTTCGACGACAAGATCGACCGGCACATCACCGCCATGCGCCTCAACTTCTATCCGGAGGTGAAGGAGCCGCCCAAACCCGGCCAGCTGCGCGGCGGCGAGCATACCGACTACGGGCTGCTCACCATCCTCAACGGCGAGAATGTGCCGGGCGGCCTGCAGGTGCTGACGCGGGCCGGTACGTGGATCGATGTCGAGACGGACCCGAACACATTCGTCGTCAACATCGGCGACCTGTTGATGCGCTGGACCAACGACCGCTGGGTGTCGAACGTGCACCGGGTAGCGACGCCGCCGGCCAGCGCCGCGGGCAGGAAGCGCCTGTCGATGGCCTTCTTCCACCATCCCAACTACGACGCGCTGATCGAGTGCGTGGCGCCTCCCGGAAAGGCCAAGTATCCCCCCGTGCTGTCGGGCGAGTACCGCGACCTCAAGTACCGCCAGACGCGCCTGATGGAGACCGCCAAGACCGGGACGGGTTAGCGGCGTAGGGTGCAATGCGGCTTCGCCTCTTGCACCCTACGGGCCATCACCCCACGCCCAGGTAGATGCGCTGCACTTCGGGGTTGTTGAGCAGGTCGCTCGCGGCGCCGGAGAGCACGCTGCGGCCTACTTGCAGCACGTAGGCATGGCTCGCCACTTCGAGCGCCAGGTCGACCGACTGCTCGGCGAGGAGGACCGTGAGGCCCTCCTTGTGCAGGCGCTGGAACGTCTCGTACATGGTCTCGATGATGGCCGGGGCGAGCCCCAGGCTCGGCTCGTCGAGCAGCAGCAGCTTGGGCTCGCTCATCAGCGCGCGGCCGACCGCCAGCATCTGCCGCTCGCCGCCCGACATCGTGCCCGCCTGCTGCCTTCGCCGCTCGGCGAGCCGCGGAAACACCGCATAGACCCGCTCCAGCAGGTGAGCGATGCGCGCCTTGTTGGCGAGCGGCGTGGCGCCGAGGAGCAGGTTCTTCTCCACGCTCTGCTGCACGAACAGCCGCCAGCCCTCGGGTGACAGTGCCAGGCCGCGGCGCACGATGGCGTAGGCCGGCTCGCCGGCGATCTCGCGATCCGCGAAGCGGATCGTTCCCCGGCTGGCGGGGACCACGCCGGCGATGGCGTTGAGCGTGGTGGTCTTGCCCGCGCCGTTGGAACCCAAGAGGGCAACGATGCTGCCCTGCGGCACCTCGAGCGAGACGTCGGCCACGCCGATCAGGTCGCCGTAGCGAACCTCAAGGCTCTCGACCGTGAGCAGCGGCGCCGTCATGGCGCGCTCCCGCTCAGCTTCGCCGCGTGGCGCTTGCCCAGGTAGGCCTCGATGACATGGGCGTCGCGGGTCACCTCCTGGGGCGTGCCGCGGGCTATCTCCCGGCCCTGGTGGAAAACGACCACGCGGTCGGCCAGCGAGACGATCACCTCCATGATGTGCTCCACGATGACGAGCGTGGTGCCGGCGCCGTGGATCTGGCGCACCAGGTCGATGGCGGTGCGGATCTCGGCAGGCGTGAGGCCGGCCATCGCCTCGTCGAGGAGCAGGACCCTCGGCTCGGAGGCCAAGGCCCTGGCGATCTCCAGCCGTTTGCGCCCGGGCGTGCCGAGGCTCCTGGCCGGCGCATCGGCGACGTGGCCGAGCCCGATATCGGCAATCACCGCGCGCGCCTTGTCGCGCGCGGCCGCCGCGTTGTGGTAGCGCAGGAAGGCGCCGATCATCACGTTGTCGAGCACCGACATCGATTGGAACGTGAGCGGCACCTGGAAGGTGCGGGCGATGCCGAGCCGTGCGCGTTCCTCCGGGGCGAGCCGGGTCACGTCGCGGCCCTCGAAATGCACGCTCCCCGAGGTCGGATAGAGATCGCCGGTGAGGCAGTTGAAGAAGGTCGACTTGCCGGCGCCGTTGGGGCCGATGAGGCCCAGAACCTCGCCTTCGCTGACGGCGATCGACGCGTCGTCCACAGCCTTGAACGAGCCGAAGGCCTTGGTCACGTTGCGCGCGTCAAGCAGCATGGCGCTGTCCGTCCACGGCCGGCTTCGCGCGCGGAGCCGTCTTGAAGAGGGCGAGGAGCCCGCTCGGCAGGAAGCGCGCGATGACGACGATGATGGCGCCGTAGACGACGAAGGTGAGGCCGGCGCCCCTGCCGCCCAGCAGGCTGTTGGAGATCTCCTCGAGCGGCACCAGGATGAGCGCGCCGACCAGCGGGCCGAACAGCAGGCCGGCGCCGCCGAGCGCCGCCATGATCAGCATCTTGACCGAGATGAGGATGCCGCAGCCCGACTCCGGATCGACGAAGCCGAACATGATGGCGTAGAGCGCGCCCGCCACGGCGGTGAGGCCGGCGCTCAGCATGTAGGCGTAGAGCTTATAGCGGCCGGCGGCCACGCCCAGCGAGCGCGCCGCCCGTTCCGAATCCTTGATCGCGCGCAGGTAGTAGCCCATGCGGCTGTGCTCGATGCGCCAGGTGAGATACAGGATCGCGCCGAGAACAGCGAGGAAGAGGTAATAGTAGGGCATGGCGGAGGTGAAGGAGAGGTCGAGCACGGTGCGCGGCACGGCGGGACCCGAGATGCCCTGCGCGCCGCCCACCCATTCCCAGTTGGTGACGAGCACGCGGATGAGCTCCGCCACGGCGATCGTGGCCATGCTGAAGTAGTGCCCCGAGAGCCGTAGCGTGGGCACGCCGATCAGCGCGGCAATGAGCACCGCGACAAGCGCGCCGAGGGGCGCGCCGGCAATGGGCGGCAGGCCGAAATGCGTGTAGACGGCAATCGCCGCGTAGGCGCCTGCACCGTAGAACACCGCGTGCCCCACGGAGACCTGGCCGGCATAGCCGCCGATCAGGTTCCAGGCGGATGCGCCAATGGCGGCGAGCAGCACGAGCGCGCCGAGGCGCTGGTAGACGGGCGAGCCGGCCGTCAGCAGCGGATAGGCGAGAGCGACGGCGGCGACAAGGCCCGGGACGAGTTTGCGCCGCATCAGGCCTTGCCCATCAGGCCCTGCGGCCTGGTCCACAGCACCAGCACGAAGAGGGTATAGACGATCACATCCTTGTAGACGGGGCCGATGAGGAAAGCCGAGACCGCCTCGATAACGCCGATCAGAAGCCCCGCCACCAGCGCGCCCGGCACGCTGCCGAATCCGCCGAACGCCACCGTCACGAAGGCGACGATGGCGAGCGTCTCGCCCACCGTCGGCGACGTATAGAAGAACGTGGCGATCAGCGCACCGGCAATCCCGGTCGAGCCGGCGGCCAGGCCCCAGGCCACGGCCTGCATGCGCTCCGGCCTGATGCCCATGAGCTGGGCGGCGGTGGCATCCTCCGACACGGCCAGCATGCGGCTGCCGAGGGCGGTGTGCGTGAGCAGCAGGTGCAGCCCCAGGGTGACGAGGAGCCCGACGGCGCCGGCGAGCAGGCGCGGCGCGTCGATGCGGATCGCGCCGAGGACGAAGGGGGGACCGAGGATGTTGTCAGGCAGGGTCTTGAAGTTGGCGCCGAAATACCAGAACGCCGAGTAGCGCAGCAGCAGGGCGAGGCCGAAGGTGCCGAGGATCTGCGCGAGCATTGGACCCTTCATGATGTGGCGCACGAGCAGGAAGTAGCTGAGCACGCCGATGGTGGCCAGCACCACCGCCGCTATCGGCATCGAGGCCGCGGGGCCTCCGCCGAACAGGGTCCAGACGAGGAACGCCGTATACATCGCCAGCATGACGAAGTCGCCATGCGCGAAGTTGATGACGTTCATCATGCCCCAGATCAGCGTCAAGCCGGAGGAGAACAGCGCGTAGACCGCGCCGATCAGGAGGCCGCTCACGATGACTTGGAGGAGGATGGAGGACATGGCTGGCAGGGAGGAGGGACTTCATGAAGTGCAAGGGCGCAGCTCGAGGTGGCAAACCCGGGCCGCGCCCCTGGATCGAGTGGCAGCCGCCCCTACCAGCCCTTGTAGGGAAGCTTGATCTCGCCCGCGGCCTTGTCCTTCGGCCACACCGGAACGTACTTGCCGCCCTGCATCTGCGTTATCAGGCTGGAGGCGAGGACGTTCTGGCCCTTGTCGTCGAACTTGACGCCGTTGTAGCCGGTCACCACCTGGCTGGCCTTGAGGTCCGTGGCCTTCAGAGCGGCCTGGATCTTGGCGGGCTCGGTCGAGCCGGCGCGATTGATGGCATCCGCCATGATCAGCATGCCCTCCATGGCCCGCGCGGAGGGATCGTCGAGATCGCTGCCGGTCTTCTTCTTGTACAGCTCGTTGATGATGGCGCTGACGGAGCCCGGCGCCCCGACCGCAAAGGAGGACCTGTTGATGAGGCCGTCCACCAGCGCGCCCGAGGTGCTGACGAAGGACGGATCGTTGAAGCCCGCGTTGTCGGCGATCATGATGGAGGGCTTCCAGTTCAGATCCTTCATGGTCTTGGCGTAGAGGATCGCGTCCGACGTGTAGGAGATGAAGATGACGACGTCGGGGTTCTTCTCCTTGAGCTGCAGCACCTGCGGCTGCACGTCCGTGGTGTTGGCGGAATAGGGGATGACCTGCGTGATGTTGTGGCCGTCCTTGGCGAACTGCTCCTTGATGACGCTGGCGACCGAATTGCCGTACTCGGTGTTCTCGTTGACGATGGCGATGGAGGCGGCCTTCTGGCCTGCCGCCTTCTGCTCCTTGAGGAACGTCGAGTAGGCGCGCGCGAAGTCACCGGCGACGGGCGTGGCGCGGAAGAACCACTTGAACCCGCGCTCGGTGAGGTTGGAGGCCACCGACTCCGGCGTCAGGAACGGGATGCCGTACCGCTCGGCGATGGCGCTGGCCGTCACGGTGATGCCGGACTGGTAGCAGCCGAGCAGCGCAGCCACTTTCTCCTCGGTGATGAGGCGCAGCGCCTGGTTCTGGCCTGCAGCCGGCGTGCCCTGATTGTCGGCGAAGATGACCTCGATCTTGGCGCCGCCGAGGCCGGGCAGGCCCTTGCCCGTGGCGAGCGGAATGTCCTTGAGGGCCGGATTGCCGTTGTTGACGAGATCGACGGCGAGCTCGATGGCCGCCTTCGAGAAGCCTCCGGCGCTGGCGGCGTTTCCGCTCAGGGGATAGATCGCACCGATCTTGACGCTCTGCTGCGCTGCGGCCTCGGCGGCGAAAGCGAACAGCGCGGCGCACACCGCCGCGAGCTTGGCTGCACGACTGAGCATTTCCTCTCCTCTCTGGTCCGGCTAACCGACAAATTGCGGCGTTCTATCGGCCGCTTGTGAAGACCAATTCCCTTGGGCGCAGTATATGGCATGCAAAGACCGGCCCGGTCCACCGGCATCGGCTCGGAAGGAGTGTTGCGGCAAGCGGGCGGCCTCACTGCCTGGGAGGACTGCATGCGTGCTGCTAGCCTGCGCTCCGCCGCAAGCACGTTCACTAGGGGAGGTTAATCATGCGCGATTACTTGGCGTGGCGCCTGGCGTTCGGCGTGACCACGCCGTCGACCAACACGGTGGTGCAGCCGGAGTACGACGACATGCGCCCGCCCGGCGTCACCAACCACCTCGCGCGCATGGTGATCCCCGAAGCGCCGGTCCGCAGCAACGAGGACTTCGACAAGATGGTCGGGCTCATCGACGCGTCGCTCGAGGATGCCGTGGACCGCGTCATGGACTGCAAGCCCAACGCCTTCATCCTCGGCATCTCGGCGCTGTCGATCTGGGGCGGCAACCAGCAGTGGTGCGATGACCTGAAGCGGCGCGTGCGCAAGGTGGCCGGATTCGACATTCCGGTAGCGCTCGCGTCCGATGCCGTGCTCGAGGGATTGAAGCGGCACGGCGTCAAGAAGCGGATCGCCGTGATGGAGCCCTACTATCCCTCGATCGAGCCGAGGATGCGGGGCGTGCTCGGCCCGCACGGCTACGAGATCGTGCGCTTCAACCACATGCGCGGCAAGAGCCCGGCATCCTATTCGGTGCTGAGCGCACGCGACATGATCGAGGCCATCAAGTCGATCGACGGGCCCGACGTCGAGGCCATCGTCCAGTTCGGCGCCAACCTGCCGATGGCGAAGCTCGCCGACGAGGCCGAGCGCTGGCTCGACAAGCCGGTGATCAGCGTCAACGTCGCCACCTACTGGCACGCCTGCCGCATGAACGGCATCGACGACAAGCTCTATGGCTTCACGCAGCTCTTCTCGCGCTTCTAGGGTTTTGCCGGCGTGGATGAAAGCGGTCTCCCGAACACAACCAGTCATCCCGACGCTTGTCGCCGGGATCCAGCCATCGGCGTACGCGGGAGCAAGCTGAAAGATGGATCCCGGCATGAAGCCCGGGATGACAACGATGAGGTCCCATCAAGGCTGGAAAGGCCGTAGAGCCTCGGGCGCTACTGGAAATACCAGGTGACCCCGACGCGGCCGACGTAGCTCTCGAACTGGGTGGCGGTGGTGCCGGCGGCGGGGAGCTTGAGGTCCCATCCGGCGAGGCCGTAGTGCAGCACTTCGGCGCGCACGCCGAGGTGCTCGAAGGGCTTGTATTCGAGGCCGGCGCCGACCGCGACGCCGAAGTTCAGGCCGGTGACGTGGTCGAGCGCCTGCTTGGTGACGGGATCGATCACGCTGCTGTCCCAGGGCGCCAGCGCCACGCCGCCCGAGCCGTAGATCATCACGTTGTCGATGACCCAGCCGAACCGGGCCCGCGCGCTATAGACGCCCTTGATGTCGGTCTGGCAGGTGGCGGCGGGCAGGTCGCAGCCGGCGGCGAAGCTGCGCGTTACCGGCGAGGCGTCGAGCTCGATGCCGAAAATGCCCTTGCCGGACTGCAGGTTGAGGCCGGCGTAGCCGCCCCAGGCGAAGCTGCTCTGCGTGGCGCTGACCGGAGCTGCCGTGTACCAGTCCGTCGTCTCGTACTGGTAGCCCGCAAAGGCACCCACATAGAAGCCGGCGAAATTGGCAACGGGGACTTCCTCGGCCGGCACCTCGGGCACGATGGCGCCGAGCCTGCGGCCGTACCTGATGCCGACCGTATCCATGCCCTCGTTGTAGCGCCGGGTGAAGCCGTTGGAGATGTGGTCGGCGAAGAAGGAGATGCTGTTGATGCCGTCCCAGCGGTAGCCGAGCTCGGCGGAGGGATGGAACAGCACCGGATAGCCCAGCGCCTTGCGGCCGGGCTCGCTGAGGTCGAGCTGGCCGTTGTGCACGGCGGCACCCATGCCGAGAGCGAAGAAGATGCCCGAAGCCGATTCCGCCTCCCAGCGCAGGTCGGCGTAGGCCTTGCTGGTCTCGCCGTTGAAATTGATGGTGGTGCCGATGGCGGGCCTCAGATAGCCGCCGAACGTGTACGCCCAGGGGACGAACAGGACCTCGAAGTTCGCGTCGACCGCCTGGCGCTCGACGCCGAAGCCGCTCCACAGGCCCGGCGTGTCGTGGTCGAGCGCGCCGAATTTCAGCTCGCTGATGCCGAGGAACGGCGTATCGGGCGGATCGGCCACGGCCGGCAGGGGGCGAAGCAGGCATAAACCCACCATCGCCCAGACCGTCCACCGCACCAGAAGCCTGACGCTTCCCACGGCCTCACCCGTCCGTTCGCCGAAGCGCACCCTGCGCTTGCCCGTTCAGTATACCACCGGCGGTGTTCCCAATGTGGCCCGATGGCCGCAGCTTCAACCGAAATCGGGCCGAATTCCTTTCCGGCCCGCCCATCATCGCCACCGGGACGACGCTTGTCGGGTGGCATGCCGTATCCCTGACGTCATTCCGGCGAAGGCCGGAACCCATAACACTGCGCGGCGGCAGTGCAGCTTGCGGCGGTGCGCTCGCGTGGCCGAGTGTTCTGGGTCCCGGCCTATTCCCGCTCGCAAGCTTCGCTCGCGAGCGGCGCCGGGATGACGTTCATGGTGGGCGACGGCGTACCATCAGTATTGCTATGGACCCTAGGTGATCAGGGAGCCCTTGGGGTCGGCGGCCATGATGTCCGCCTCGGGGAGTCCCAGCTCGCGGCGCACGATGTTGGTGCCCCGGACCAGGGAGACCATCTTGTAGAAGGCGTGCAGGCGGCTCATGCCCTGGCGGCCGAAGCCGCAGTCGGTCGAGACGATCAGGCGCTCGGGCGGGAGCACCTCCAGCGCCCGGCGGATGAGGCTCGCGACCTCCTCGGGCCGCTCCACCTGCAGGGTGCGGTGGCTGATGACGCCGATGGCAATCTTTTTGTCCTTGCCGATGCCCTTGGCGAAGCTCGCGATCTCGTCGCCGCCGTTGTCGGCCGCCTCGAAGGTGATGACGTCGACGTCGAGCTTGTCGAAATAGGGCAGCGCCTGCGTGTAGAACCGCCGTTTGGTCTCCGTGCGCTGGGCGGCGGGATTGCCCCAGCAGGTGTGGCACCACACCTCGGCCTTACCGCGCAGACCCTTGACCTCCTGGTTGAAGGCCTCGACCAGGAAGTCGCCCGTCACCTCCTTATCGTCGACGCTCACCATGCCGTGGATGGCGGGCTCCTCGACCTGGATCACCGGGCAGCCGGCATCGGCCAGCTCGTTGAGCTCCTCGTTCATGGTGCGCGACAGCGCCATGATGAGGTCGCGACGGTCCTTGTAGTGGACATCGTGGACGCCGGTGGCCAGCATCTGCCCGGAGATGGCGCCGAACTTCACGGGCTTGCGGGTCTGGCGCTGGGCTACCTTCCACACGCGTCCGTATTCGAGTGGGCCGCGGCGAATCTCTCCGGAGACGTTGGGCAGCACGCGCGTCTCGAGCACCTCGAACATGATGTCGCCCGCCGCCTTGTCGCGGCTCGAGGCGGTGCGGCCGCGCCCGACGTAGTGGCCTTCGAGTCCCTCGAGGCGCTCGGCGGGATAGGCGAACCACGAGCGCCCGCCCACGTCGCAGTCGCAGCGCGCGTCGCCGTCGGTGAGGAGGTCGAGGCCGGCGCGGGTCTGGTCGGAAAGATAGGCGGCCACGGCATCGGTGTACTGCTCGCGGAAGGCGATGTCGGTCATCGCCACCGAGAACGGCCGGCCCGACAGGTTCTGCACGAACCAGTGCGGCCGTGGCAGCGAGCCCGTGATGGTGGTGAGCAGCGGCTTGTCCTTCGAGACGGTGAGCATGGGGAGCTCCAGCAGAGGCGGCGGGCAACGCGTCCCTGCTGTGTATCGTCGGCGTCTGTCGCCGGCAACCCGCCAACCGCTCAATGCTGGCCTGAGCCGCGGACGACCCTGTGCCGAGCCGCGGACACTATCCCCGTCCTGAGCTTGTCGAAGGACGGGCCACGCGTGCCAACCGTGCTTCGACAAGCTCAGCACGGGGTTGGTGCATACGGCTCAGCACGGGGCTGACGCATGCCGCTCGGCTCCGAGGTGGCCGGACTTGCGTCCCGTCCGCTCAGCGGTCGGGCGTGAAGCCGTAGTGTCGACGCGCGAACGCCTCCGTGATCTTGCCGTCGGCGAGGTCCTCTCGCACGAGGTCGGGATCGCGCTTGCTCGGCTTGCCGAAGCCGCCGGCGCCGGCCTGCTCGTGGATGATCACCGCTCCCTGCGGCACCGTCATTGTCACTTTGCCGGGCAGCGGCTCGCGGCGGTTGCCGACCTCGATGAAATTCTGCGAGCGGCCGCCGGGCTCGCCGCCCTCGAGTCCGTAGGGCTGGAACGCCACCCGGTCCGTGCGCAGCTGCAGCAACGCCTCGGGTGCCAGGATGCGGTAGCTGCGCCTCAGCCCCACGCCACCCCGCCACTTCCCCGCCCCGCAGCTGTCGGGCACGAAGGCGTATTCCTCCACGCGCACGGGGTGCTCGGCTTCCATCACCTCGACCGGCATGTTGGAGAGGTTTTGCGAGGCGTTGGTGACGGCCTCGAGCCCATCCTTGTCGGGCCGGCCGCCCCAGGCGCCGCAGACCATGTCGACGATGATGAAGGGCTTGCGGTTGGGCCTCAGCCCGCTGATGCAGATGACACTGTTGCCGCCCTCGCCGGCCGCGGGCACGCGCTCCGGCACGATCTTGGCAAGCGCGCCGAGCATGGTGTCGAACACGCGGTAGCCGGTGAGCGCGCGTGCCGCGCACGGGCCGGGCATCACAGGATTGAGCACTGAGGCCTCCGGCACCTTCACCTCGATGCAGCGGAACACGCCGACGTTGTTGGGCACGTCCCTGGGCAGCACGCAGCGCACGCTCAAGTAGGTGAGAGAGCGCGTGAAGCTGAGCGTGGCATTGAGCGCGCCTTTGACCTGCGGCGAGCTGCCCGCGTAGTCGACGAGCAGCGTGCCGTCCTCGCGCACGGTGATGGCGGCCCTGATGGGGATCGGCGTGTCGGAGAAGCCGTCATTGTCGATGTGGTCGGTGAACTCGTAGCGCCCCTTCGGCCACTGGCGGATCTCGGCACGCGTCAGCCGCTCCGCATAGTCGAGCAGCTCCGCCATGTAGGCCTCGACCTCGTCGGCACCGTAGCGGGCGAAGAGCTTCTCCAGCCCGCGCTTGCCCACCTGGGCCGCGGCGTATTGCGCGGAGAGATCGCCCCACACCCGGTCGGGCACGCGCACGTTGATCTTGATGAGCTTTGCCAGCGCCTCGTTGAGGCGGCCGCGGTCGTAGAGCTTGAGCGGCGGGATGCGCAGGCCTTCCTGGTAGATCTCGGTGGAGTCCGAGGCATTCGAGCCCGGCACCCGGCCGCCCACATCCGTGTGATGGCAGATGACGACCGCGAACGCGCGGCGCTTGCCCGCAAAGAACAGCGGCATGAACATGAAGATGTCGGGCAAGTGCATGCCGCCGTGATAGGGATCGTTCATGATCACGGCGTCGCCATCGGCGAGATCGTCGCCGAACTCGGCCAGCACGGCTGCCATGGCCTCGGGGACGGCGCCGAGGTGCTGGGCGATAGTCTTGGCCTGCGCCACCATCTGTCCGTCGGCGGCGCAGAGCGCGGCCGAGAAGTCCATTACGTCCTTGACGATCTCCGAGCGGGCGATGCGCACGACCGTGTAGGCCATGTCGTCGGCGATGGAATCGAGGCCGCTCTTGATGACGGCAAAGGTGATGGGATCGATCTTCATGCGTCTTCCTGCCTTCCGAGGCCGTCATGCCCGCCAAGCGAAGCGCAGAGCGGGCATCCAGCCGCACGCTGCCAACGTCGAGTTTTCGGCTGGATTCCCGCTGATGCGCTGCGCGCTCGCGGGAACGACGAAGACCGATAATGTGATGCGCCGCGCATAACCTCACGCGAGGTCCAGAACGATGTTGCCGGTCGCGTCGCGATGCACGCGGGTGCCTGGGGGCACGACGGTGGTGGAGTCGAACTCCTCGATGACGAGGGGCCCCGGCTGCGGCGAGGCTCCGAGCGCAGCGCGCGGCACGACAGGGGTGTCGATGGCTGCGGCGCCGCGGGCGAAGGAGACGGCGCGCGAGCGGGCGGCGGGCGCACCGGCGCGGGCCTCGATGGCGAGGTGCTTGAAGTCGAGGCGGCGCTCGCGCAGGCCGCGGCCGACGACGCGCAGCTTGACGAGCTCGATCGGGCTCTCGTCGCGGTAGCCGTAGGTCTTGACGTACTCGGCAGCGAAGCGGCGGGCGAGCTCGGCCGGCGCGTTGCCGTCGAAACGGACGGTTAGCTCCGTCGCCTGCCCCTCGTGGCGCAGGTCGGCCTCCCAGTCGAGCGCCACGCGCGCGCCCGTGAAGCCATCCGCCTCGAGCCGGCCTGTGACCTCACGCGCAAGCGCGCCCTTGTGCTGCTCGAGATCCGAGCCGGTCAAATCGTCGAGGTGCCGGGTCACCGTCTCCAGGGCGATGTGCTCGAGGTCCGAGGCGAGCATGCCCACGGCGCTGAACACGCCTGCCAGCGGCGGCACAACCACACGGGCGATGCCGAGATCGCGCGCCACGTCCGGCGCGTGAATGCCGCCGTTGCCGCCGATGGCAACGAGCGTCAGGTCGCGCGGGTCGCGGCCGCGCTCGACGGTGACGGCGCGAATGGCGCGGGCCATGGCCGCATTGGCCACGGCGCGGATGCCGTGCGCCGCGTCCTCGACGGTGAGGCCGAGCGGCCCGGCCACGTGGGCCGCGATCGCCGCCTCGCTCAGGCGCCGGTCGATGGCGAGCCGGCCGCCTGCCAGCGAGCGCGGGTTGATGAGGCCGAGGACGACGTTGGCATCGGTGACGGTGGGGCGCGCGTTGCCGAGGCCGTAGCAGGCCGGGCCCGGCACGGCGCCGGCTGACTCCGGGCCGACTTTGAGCAACCCGCCCTTGTCGATGTCGGCGAGCGACCCGCCGCCGGCGCCGACCTCGGCGATGTCGATGGCCGGCACCTTCAGCATGTAGCCGCCGGCCTTGACGAAACGGCTCGATGTGGAGATGCCGTCGCGGAACTCGTACTCGGACGTCATGCTGGGCCGGCCGTCCTCGATGATCACCGCCTTGGCGGTGGTGCCGCCCATGTCGAAGACGATGAGGTCGTTCTCACCCCGGGCAGCGCCCAGCCGCGCCGCGCCGATCACGCCACCGGCCGGTCCCGAGGCCACGATGAACACCGGCTTGTCGCGCGCCGTCGCCGCGGTCAGCATGCCGCCGTTGGAGGTGATCACGCGCACCGGCGCGCCGATGCCGACGGAGCGCAGCCCGTCCTCCAGGTTGCGTAGGTAGGCGCGCATGGCGGCCAGCAGGTAGGCGTTGACCACGGTCGTGCTGGTGCGCTCGTACTCCTTGCGCTCCGGCAGCACGTGGCAGGATGCCGTCACCAGGAATTGCGGGAAGCGCTCGCGCAGGATCTCCTCCACGCGCCGCTCGTGCGCGGGATTGCGGTAGCTGTTGATCAGGCAGATCGCGACGGCCTCGATGCCGGCGCCCGCAAGCTGTTCGGCCGCGGCGATGACGCTCGCCTCGTTGAGCGGCTCGACCACCGTGCCGTCGGCTGCCATGCGCTCCACGATCTCGACGCGGTGGCGGCGCGGCACCAGGGGCTTGGGCTTGTCCCAGGTGAGGTCGAACATGTCGGGCATGCGGATGCGGCCGATCTCGAGCACGTCGCGGAAGCCGCGCGTGGTAATCAGCCCGGTCCTGGCGCCCGAGCGCTGCAGGATGGTGTTGGAGCCCACGGTGGTGCCGTGCAGGACCTCCTCCACGCGGCCGGGGGCGATGGCGAGCTCCTCGAGCAAGGCTTCGAGGCCGGCGACGACGGCGCTGCTCGGATCGTCGGGCGTGGTCGACACCTTGCTCTCGTGCAGGATGCCGCCCTTCGACATGACGACGATATCCGTGAATGTGCCGCCGATGTCGACCGCAACCCGCACCCCGTCCTGCATCACTCCACCGGCCCTGCCCGCCCCGCTGACCCGTCGATCCAGCGCAAGCAGCTCGGCTTTGTCAATCTGCGATTGGTGATGGCCGCGGCCGCGTCATTCCCGCGAGCGCGCAGCGCGGAGGCGGGAATCCAACGTGCGGCTCGGTCCATCGGCGCAATACGGCTTCGCCTCTTGCGCCCTACGGTCGACACGCGTGTAGGGCGCAAAAGCCGTCAGGCGCATTGCGCCGGGCGTTTACCGCGATGGCCGCAATCCCCGGCTGCGGGCCGTGTGCGATATTGAGTCCGCTCCGGTTCTCGAAGGGAGCGGGTCGCAAACGCGTTGCGATCCTGCCCCGCCGGAGGTCGCCCGGGCTTGGTGGATCGGATCGGTTCAAGCAGCCTTGAAGGGCGACGCGGGGCGTCAGGGCCGCAGCATCCTGGCGCCTTACAAATACGGTCCGGCGGCTCGACGCCCCGCTCCCTTCGCTC
>DASRDL010000143.1:0-65378 GCA_035652635.1 Hyphomicrobiaceae bacterium
ACACATCGCGAAACTTCTGCATTCTCCGGTCCTGTAGCCATTCGGTCCGGCTCATCCCGCAGCCCCCTCGAATCGAGGCCTACAGAACACCGGACATCTCGTGTGCTACCTAACCCGGACAACTCATCTGCTACCGACACGCGCTTGCGGCGCACGGTTGACAGGAAGGGGCACTACCCTCATAAGAGCGCCCATGATCACACACATGGCATTGGCGTTCCGACGTCGTCGCCCGCGCAACACGCGGCGACGATGACGCACGCTATCAGCGTCCGACATCGACAACGCCGCGCCAACAGCGCGGCTTTTTTGTTTGCAAACACGATATCCGGGAAATCAGTGCCATGACCACCAAGACAGTCTCGCGGCCGCAGGCGGCCGGCAGCGCCAAGACCAAGCCCAGCATCTTCATCGACGGGGAGGCGGGCACCACCGGGCTGGAGATCCGGCGCAGAGTGGCTGACGTCGCCGGCCTCGCCGTCAAGAGCATTGCCGCCGACAAGCGCAAGGACGAGGCCGAGCGCCTCAAGATCATGGGCGAGGTGGACCTGGTGGTTCTCTGCCTGCCCGACGACGCAGCGAGGCAGGCGGTGGCCCTCCTCGACAGCCTTGGCGACAAGGCCCCGAAGGTGGTGGACGCCAGCACCGCGCACCGCGTGGCTCCGGGCTGGGTCTATGGCTTCCCGGAAATGGATGCGGCCCAGACCGAGGCCGTCCGCAAGGCCCGCCGGGTCACCAATCCCGGATGCTATCCGACGGCCGCCATCGCCCTCATCCGGCCGCTGGTGGAGGCCGGCCTGCTGCCCGCCGACTATCCTCTCACGATCAACGCGGTGAGCGGCTACAGCGGCGGCGGCCGGAGCATGATCGAGGCGCACGAGGCCGGCAAAGCCCCGGCCTTCGAGCTCTACGGCCTGGGCTTCGAGCACAAGCACCTCCCCGAGCTGCAGACATACGCCAAGCTGACGCGCCGGCCGATCTTCGTGCCTTCGGTCGGCAACTACCGGCAGGGCATGCTGGTGAGCGTGCCGCTGCATCTGGACACCCTGCCCGGCAAGCCCGCGGCACGCGACCTCGAGGCGGCGCTCGCGAAGCACTACGCCGGCGCCAAGCTGGTGAAGGTGGTGCCGGCCGGCGACGGGGCCGCGAAGGACAAGCGCATCGAGCCCGAGGCGCTCAACGGCACGGATGTGCTGGAGCTGCGCGTTTATGCCAGCGAGAAATATGCCCAGGCCGTGCTCGTCGCCCGCCTCGACAACCTGGGCAAGGGCGCATCCGGCGCGGCCGTGCAGTGCATGGGGCTGATGCTGGGGATTGCGACGTAGCGAATGTGGGGGGTCAGCCCCCTCGCGTCCAGCGGTTCCGTTGAATTGCCAACGCTGGAGGCGAGGGGTCTGGCCCCCGCTGCGCACCGGATATTCGCTTCGCGAATTCCGGGATGACAGTAAGATCGTGCATGGCTCGTTACGACTTCAGGGCGCAGCGCATCTTCGTCGAGGCCGACCTGGCGGAGGCTGCCGTCATCGCCTGCAGCGCCGAGCAGGCCAACTACCTCAGGAACGTCCTGCGGCTGAAGCCGGGCGATCCGATCCTCGTCTTCAACGGGCGGGACGGAGAGTGGCGGGCCGTGCTGGCCGACGCCGGGCGGCGGAGCGCGGCGGTATCGGTCCAGTCCAAGGTGCGCGAGCAGGAGGGCGGACCCGACATCGACTACCTCTTCGCTCCGTTGAAGCGTGCACGCCTCGACTACCTCGTGCAGAAGGCCACCGAGATGGGCGTGGCGCGGCTGCGGCCGGTCATTACGCACCACACGATCGCCGAGCGGGTCAACGTCGAGCGCATGCGCGCGAATACGATCGAGGCGGCCGAGCAATGCGGCATCCTGCGCATCCCCGAGGTGATGCCGCCGGCGAAGCTCGAGGGCTTGATCGCGGGCTGGGACGCCCAACGTCCGCTGATCTTCTGCGACGAGGCGAGCGAGGAGCGCTGCCCCTTCAGCGCGCTCGCAGGCGTGCAGCCCGGTCCGGTCGCGTTGCTGGTGGGACCGGAGGGGGGCTTCGACGAGGCCGAGCGGGCATTGCTGACATCGAAATCCTTCGTCACGCGCATATCATTGGGTCCCCGCATACTGCGCGCCGATACGGCCGCCGTCGCCGCTCTCGCCCTTGTGAACGCGGTCCTGGGCGATTGGCGTTAGCTCTGGACCCTCCACGCGGCTTGTGCGGGCCCGTGCTTTTCAATTAACAAGGGATGCCGCCGCCGCGAACCCATCGCGAAACCCTTCCTCCGCCAGCGAAAGCAGTCAACCCAATGTCCACCCGACAGGACAGCGCACCCGCCCCGACCGTGCGCTCGCGCGCGGACCTCATCGCCTGGATCGCGGCGGGCTCCAAGCCGGCGGAGGCATGGCGCATCGGCACGGAGCACGAGAAGTTCCTGTTCTACACCGATACGCTGCGGCCGGTGCCCTACGAGGGACCGCGCGGGGTGCGCGCCCTGATGGAGGGGCTCATCGCCCGCTTCGGCTGGGAGCCGATCCTGGAGGGCGAGAACATCATCGCCCTCAAGCGACCCGAGGGGGAGCCGGGCGGCACCGTCTCCCTGGAGCCGGGCGGGCAGTTCGAGCTTTCGGGCGCGCCGCTGCGGACTGTGCACGAGGTGGGCGCGGAGACGCAGGAGCATCTCGACCAGGTGCTCGCCGCCGGCACGCCGCTGCGCATCGGCTTCCTGGGCGTCGGCTTCTCACCCGACTGGACGCTCGAGGAAACGCCGCGCATGCCCAAGCAGCGCTACCAGGTGATGACGCGCTACATGCCTCTGGTGGGCACGCGCGGCCTCGACATGATGTACCGCACGGCGACCATCCAGGTGAACCTCGACTTCGCCGACGAAGCCGACATGGTCAAGAAGTTCCGCGTGTCGCTGGCGCTGCAGCCGATCGCGACGGCGATGCTCGCCTCCTCGCCGTTCACTGAAGGAAAGCCCAACGGGTTCCTGTCCATGCGCAGCGAGGTATGGCGCGACACCGACAAGGCCCGCACCGGCATGCTGCCGTTCGTGTTCGAGCCCGGCATGAGCTTCGAGCGCTACGTCGACTATGCGCTCGGCGTGCCGATGTATTTCGTCTACCGCAGCGGCCGGTATATCGACGTGGCCGGTGCCTCGTTCCGCGATTTTCTCGCCGGACGCTTGCCCCAGCTGCCGGGCGAGTTCCCGACCGAGGACGACTGGTCGGATCATCTCACGACGCTCTTCCCCGAAGTCCGCATGAAGCGGTTCCTGGAGATGCGCGGCGCCGACGGCGGCCGCTGGCGGCGCATCTGCGCCGTGCCGGCGCTGTGGGCCGGCCTGCTCTACGACCGCACCTCGCTCGATGCGGCCTGGGACCTCGTCAAGGGCTGGAGCGCCGAGGAGCGGCAGAGGCTGCGCGATGCGGTGCCGAGGACGGCGCTGCGCACGCGCTTTCGCGACACGACGGTTCTGGAGGTGGCCAGGCAGGTGCTGGCGATCGCCAGGGCGGGGCTCAGCCGGCGGGGCTTCACCAATGCGAAGGGCGAGGACGAGGCGATCTTCCTCGAGCCGCTGGAGGCGATCCTGCGCGACGGCCTCACGCCGGCCGACGAGATCCTTTTTCGCTACGAGCGCGACTGGGGCCGCAGAACCGCCCCTCTCTTCACGGATTATGCCTTCTGAGGCGGCGAGGGGGCGCCAGCGGGGCGCCCGACGGCGCGCCACAGTCTTCCGGAAATAATCCCCAGCCCGCTGTGTCCAAGTTGCCGGTCGCACCGGGAAAGCAGTATCCAGTCATTCACGTGCTCGGGCAGCAGTGGGGGCTGTGTGATGTCTTGGCTTTCGCGGCGCGTACAATGCGCGCTGGTCCTCTCGCTCGCATGGCTGGCTCCCGCCCTCGCCCAGGAGCCTGTACAGACCTACCGGGTCGTGGGCGTGGCCTACGACGATGTGCTCAATATCCGGTCAGGCCCGGCGATTGGCTACGCCATCGTCGGCACGATCCCTCCGCGCGGGCGCGGCGTGCGCATCGTCGGCCGCTGCGAGGAGTGGTGCCCGGTCAGGTACAACGGCGCGTCGGGATGGGTGAACCGCTACTATCTCGCGGCGGAGCCGGCGGAAGCCTCATATGATCCCTCCCTCCAGGGCATCGAGCCGGAGCAGCCGCGCGCCCATCGCAGGCGCGCGCATCTGCCCGCGTACTGGCAGGTGACGGGGGTGGCCGAGGGCGAGAGCCTCAAGGTGCACGACAGCCCCTCGGCCGACGCCACGGTGGTGCATGCATTCGAGCCCCAGAGCGGCTGCATCAGGCTCGCCGGCGCCTGCAAGAAGCCCTGGTGCCAAGTGACTTTCCCCGGCCTCAGCGGCGATCGGGTCGGGTGGGTCGACTCCAAGAACCTGTCGCCGTCCGACGCGAACTGCTCGCGGTAGTGCGGCTGCCTGGGGTGCGCCGCGCGCGTATACGCGACCGGCAGCACCCATCCCGCTCTCGACATATTGAAGGGGGCTCGCTTGATCGATCGGCCCCCTTGTGCGGGATCCCCTTGTGCGGGATAGAGAGAGGCCCCGCTCTGCGAGGCAGCCCTGACACGGCATTCAGCGGCCGTTCATTGTGCGTCCCGTAGCACTACGGCCACCGCTTGCCAGGCGTTTTCAGGTCAGGCATTCGGTTACGAGCCGACCGGGAGCCCACCTGTGAAACGCCGCAGGACTTTGCTGATCGCCTCGGCTGTTCTCTTCGTCGCTGTGGGCCTTGCCGCGGTCACCCTGCCGCCGTGCATCGTCAGCGCCGAGGCCTCCTGCTCGTCCGGCTGCAAGGCGGCGTACGGGGCATGCTACAAGAAGACCCAGGACCGGTCGAAGTGCCAGGCGCAGCTGCAACGCTGCCTCGAGGGCTGCATCAAGAGCCGGCGCTGACCCGGCCGGCGGCGACGGCAAATCTCAATCGCGCACCAGGATGACGCACAGGCGGCGGGGGCCGTGGGCGCCCATGACCAGCTGACCGCCGATGTCGGCCGTGCGAGACGGGCCGGAGACGAAGTTCACGGTGCGCGGCATGGCGCGGCGCCCGAAGCGCGCGCGAATTCTCTCCCACGCCCCCTCGTAGCCGCCGACGAGCACCTTCTCCTCGACGACGACGATGTGCGTCTCGGGCAGGAAATTCAACGTGACCGGATTGTCCGGACCCGAGGCCATGACGAGCGTGCCGGTCTCGGCCACGGCTGCCGTCGCGTGGCTGAGACCCACCTCGTCGTCGCCGCGGGCCGGGCCGCTCAGGCGCTCCAGCGCGGGCTCCGCCTGCCAGGCCAGCGAGCGCAGATAGGAATCATCGCCGACGCGCACCCTGAGCGGCAGGTTGCTCGAGCGCAGGAAGCGCGCGATCGCCGCCGGCACGTCGCCTGCGCGCTCGACCTCGAGGAAGGTCGCGGACTGGCCCTCGAGGAAGGTGCGCAGCTGGCGCCGGCGCTCGTCCGCCGGCCGGCGCGCGCGCTCGGGCACGAGCGGCGCCTCGGGCGTGGCGATGCGCCGGGCCACGGCCGATCTGCGCGCGGCCGAGTCGTACGTGCCGAGGCCCAGCCTGATACGGGCGATGACGGCCTCGCGCCTGCGCTCGGCTTCGGTCATCGCGGCACGCCTGCCTTGTGGTCGGCCCACAGCGCCTGGAACGTGCGTCCCTGCGGCGCGGCCAGGTCGCGGTGCTTCGTCCAGCCGCGCGCCAGCGGCAGGTGGCGGAAGGCGCCCGTGCGGCGACCCAGCGCGCCGAGCACCGGCATCAGGGTCCGCACCAGTGCGTGGTAGACGCGCGGCCGCCGCGCGATCGAGGCCCAAGCCTTGAGACCCAGCCTGTAGAGGAGCGGCGTGTCGCCGGCGCTGAACTCCTCCTCGCGCCAATGGCGCATGAGGCCGGGAAGCGGAATCTTCATCGGGCACACCTCCTCGCAGCGCCCGCAGAAGGTGGAGGCGTTGGGCAGGTGCGCGGCGCTGTGCACGCCGATGAGCGCGGGCGTGAGCACGGAGCCGATGGGGCCAGGATAGACCCAGCCGTAGGCGTGACCGCCGATGGCCGTATAGACCGGGCAGTGGTTCATGCACGCCCCGCAGCGGATGCAGCGCAGGACCTCGCGGAAGGCCGTGCCCAGAAGCTCCGACCGGCCGTTGTCGAGGATGACGACGTGGCAGGCCTCGGGTCCGTCCGGATCGCCGGCGCGCCGCGGCCCGGTGGAGAAAGTGGTGTAGGTGGAAATCTCCTGGCCCGTCGCCGAGCGCGCCAGCAGGCGGATGAGCGTGTCCGCGTCCTCCAGGGTGGGCACCATCTTCTCGATGGAGGCGAGCACGATGTGCACCCTGGGCAGGGACTGGGTGAGGTCGCCGTTGCCTTCGTTGGTGACGATGACCGAGGAGCCGGTCTCGGCGATGAGGAAGTTGGCACCCGTGATGCCGACGTCGGCGGAGAGGAACTTGTCGCGCAGGATCTGGCGCGCCTCGGCCACGAGCTGGGTGGGCTCGATCAGCACGCGATCCTTCCGCAGGCCCTTGTGCAGCCGCCGGAAATCCGCCTCCACCTGGTCCTGAGTCAAGTGGATGGCGGGGGCGATGATGTGGCTCGGCGTCTCCCCGCGGATCTGGATGAGGTACTCGCCCAGATCGGTCTCGACCACCTCGAGGCCGGCGCCCTCGAGGTGGGCATTGAGGCCGACCTCCTCCGAGATCATCGACTTGCCCTTGGTGACGATGCGCGCGCCCGCCTCGCGGCAAATCGCGGCGATGATCTGCCGCGCATCCTCGGCCGTGGGCGCGAAGTGCACTCTGGAGCCCGCTTCTGTCGCCTTCCTCTCGAACTCCTCCAGGTAGAGATCGAGATGCGCAAGCGTGTGGTCCTTGATGGCGCGGCCGCGCTCGCGCAGCGCCTCGAACTCGGGCAACCCGGCACGGGCGGCGCTGCGCCTCGCCGCCAGCCCAGGCGCGACTTCCGAGAGCGCGCGCTGCAGCTGCGCGTCGGCGAGTGCTGCCCGCGCATTGGCTTTGAAGGCGGGCGAGGTGGATCTCATGGGCGTTCGCAGATCGCCGGATCGGAAAGCTCGCCGGCCAGGACTTCCGCCACGTGTCGCACCGCGATCTTGCGGCCCTGGCGGGACAGCTTGCCCGCCATGTTCATCAGGCAGCCGAGATCGCCGGCGAGCAGCATGCCGGCGCCGGTGGCGGCAATTCGCTCGGCCTTGCGCTCGACGATGGCGTTGGAGATGTCGGGATACTTGACAGAGAAGGTGCCGCCGAAGCCGCAGCAGACCTCGGCGTCCCCCATCTCGACGAGCTCCAGTCCCTTGACCGTGCGCAGGAGTTGCCGCGGCTGCTCCCTGACGCCGAGCTCGCGCAGCCCCGAGCAGCTGTCGTGGTAGGTGGCGCGCGCATCGAGCCGCGCATCGACCTTGTCGAGCCCGCGCACGTCGACCAGGAAGGAGATGAGCTCGTGCACCTTGGCGGAGAAGGCCGCCGCGCGAGCCTTCCAGGCCGGATCGTCCGCCAGCAGGACAGGATAGTGCACCTTGAGCATGCCGGCGCAGGAGCCGGACGGGGCGACCACGTAGTCGTAGCCCTCCAGCGCCGCGATCGTCTGGCGCGCGAGGTCCTCGGCCGTCGCCTTGTCTCCCGAGTTGTAGGCCGGCTGACCGCAGCAGGTCTGGCCGACCGGAACGTCGACATCGCAGCCGGCATCGCGCAACAGCTTGACCGCCGCGAAACCGACCGACGGGCGAAAGAGATCGACGAGACACGTCACGAAGAGACCGACGCGCGGACGCCCTGCAGACCCTCCCATGGCCGCCACCGTAGTCTCCGAGCCCGAGCAGGGGCTATTTCTTCGTGAACTGCTTCAGGTACGCGATCACGTCCTTGCGGTCCTGCGGATCCTTGAGGCCAGCAAACGACATCTTGGTTCCCGGCATGAACGTGGGTGGGTTCTCCAGGTACTTGAGCAGCACCTCCTCCGTCCACACCAGGCCCTTGCCTCCGGCGGCCTTGTTGGCCTCCGAGTACGGAAAGCCCTCGATGGTGCCGGCCTTGCGGCCGATGATGTCGTTGAGCACCGGCCCGACCTTGTTGGTGGCGGTGGGGCCGATCTCGTGGCAGGCGCGGCACTTCTTGAAGACCTCCGCGCCCTCCTCGGCATTGCCTTCCTGCGCCGAGGCCGGCGATGCCGCGCCGAGCACGATCCAGGCAATCGCCGCTGCCAAGCAAGCTTCAATGGTATGCCATCTCATCTTCAGCTCGCGCTTCGCAATTCGTTGTCAATGCCCGGCAACCTAGTGTCCTGATCGCGAAATTCGTCGACATCTGCGGCAAGCTCGGAACGAATTTCGCGATCTGAAGGACACTAGGAAAGCCAATGAGCTAGTGTGATTCAGATCGAGAAGTCCGCTTCCCCACCAAGCCCAGAGCGATGATGCGGACTTCTCGATCATCACACTAGCAGACGGATGCCTACTTCCTACGCGACGCTTCGCAGCAGGACAGAGCGCTCCGCGGATGGCGATGCCGGCCGAACCGGGATATACCATAGCCGCAAGGACTGACGAGCATGACGGCCGGGCCGTCCCCCCTCGAAAATGCGGCCCGCCAGGAGCGAGGAAAGCCATGGGACTGGTAGCGCTGCCGGAGCCGGACCGTGCGATCGTCTCGCGCCGCGCTGCAATCGTTGAGAGCCTGCGCCGCCTGGTGGGCGGCGAGGCCGTGATCGCCGACGAGGACGGCCGGCGCGCCTTCGAGACGGATGCGCTGACCGCCTACCGGCGCCTGCCGCTGGCGGTCGTCCTGCCGGCCTCGACCGAGGAGGTGTCGCGCGTCCTTGGCTATTGCCGTGAGCACGGCATCAAGGTCGTGGCGCGCGGTGCCGGCACGTCGCTCTCGGGCGGTGCACTGCCGGCCGAGGACGCGGTGGTGGTGGGCATCTCGCGCATGAACCGGGTGCTGGAGATCGACTACGTGAACCGCATGGCTCGCGTGGAGGTGGGCGTCACCAACCTCGGCATCAGCGAGGCCGTCAAGTCGCGCGACTTCTTCTACGCCCCCGACCCCTCGAGCCAGCTCGCCTGCACGCTGGGCGGCAACATCGCCATGAACTCGGGGGGCGCGCACTGCCTCAAGTATGGCGTGACGACCAACAACGTGCTCGGCCTGAAGATGGTGCTGATGGACGGCGAGGTGGTGGAGATCGGCGGGTCGCACCTCGATTCGGCCGGATACGACCTCCTGGGGCTCGTGGTGGGCTCGGAGGGGCAGCTCGGCATCGTCACGGAGGCCACCGTGCGCATCCTGCGCGCGGCCGAGGGCGCACGGCCGATGCTGCTCGGCTTCGACTCGAGCGAGGCCGCCGGACAGTGCGTCTCGGCCATCATCGGCGCCGGCATCATTCCGGTGGCCATCGAGTTCATGGACAAGCCGGCGATCCACGTGTGCGAAGCCTTCGCCAAGGCCGGCTACCCTCTGGAGGTCGAGGCGCTGCTGATCATCGAGGTGGAGGGATCGCAGGAGGAGATGGACGACCTGCTCGCGGTGATCTCGGACATCGCCAAGCGGTTCGCCCCCAGGGCCGTGCGCATCAGCCAGAGCGCCGAGCAGAGCGCCGCCATCTGGAAGGGGCGCAAGGCGGCCTTCGGCGCCATCGGCCGGATCTCGGACTACTACTGCATGGACGGCGTCATCCCGTTGGGCAAGCTCGGGGACGTGCTGGTCTCCATCGCGCACATCTGCGACAAGCACGGGCTGCGCGTCGCCAACATCTTCCATGCCGGCGACGGCAACCTGCATCCCCTGGTGCTGTACGACGCCAACGATGCGCGCCAGGCCGAGCGCGCCGAGCAGGCGGGCCACGAGATACTGGAGCTGTGCGTGGCCTCCGGCGGTTGCCTCACCGGCGAGCACGGGGTGGGCATCGAGAAGCGCGACCTGATGCGCACCCAGTTCACCGAGACCGACCTTGCCCAGCAGATGCGCGTCAAGACGGTGTTCGATCCGAAATGGCTGCTGAACCCGGCCAAGGTCTTTCCACTCGATGGCCGCGAGCCGGCAACGGAAGCCGCCTGAGGAGAGTGCGACGTGCTCACCAACATGCGCCCGGTCGACGAGCGGGAGTTCTCGCGCCTGCTGGCGGAGGCCACGGCTACGACGACGCCGATTGCGCTCGTGGGCGGCGGCTCGAAGGAGCGGGTGGGACGGCCCATGCAGACGGCGGCCACCATCTCGACCAGGGGCCTGCGCGGGATCACGCTCTACGAGCCGAGCGAGATGGTGATGTCGGCCCGCGCCGGAACGCCGCTGACTCAGGTCGAGGACGCGCTCGCTGCGCGCGGGCAGATGCTCGCGTTCGAGCCGATCGAGCTCGCCGGCATGGGGGGCGGTCAGGCCGGTGAAGGCACCATCGGCGGCGTGTTCGCCACCAACATCTCGGGCGCGCGCCGTATTCGCGCCGGGGCGGCGCGCGACCACCTCCTGGGGCTGCGCGCCGTGAACGGCCGCGGCGAGATATTCAAGGCCGGCGGCCGGGTGATGAAGAACGTGACGGGCTACGACCTGTGCCGCGGCCTCGCGGGGAGCTGGGGCACGCTCGCGGTCATGTGCGAGGTGACGTTCAAGGTGCAGCCCATGCCCGAGGACACGGCGACGCTGATCCTGCTCGGCCTGCCCGACGAGATCGCGATAGAGGTGCTGTGCGATGCCATGGGCACGCCGTTCGAGCTGTCCGGGGCCGTGCACCTGCAGCCTGCGCTGGTGGCGCGCCTGTGGCATGAAGGCCTGCGCCGGCAGGGCCAGGCGATCACCGCGCTGCGGCTCGAGAACTTCGCCAAGTCGGTGGCCTACCGCAAGGGAAGGCTCAAGGAGCATTTGCGGGCCTACGGTGACATCCACGACCTCGACGGGGAGAACTCGCTCGCCTTCTGGGGTGAGCTGCGCCAGCTCTCGGTGCTGCAAGGCAACGATGCTCCTTTGTGGCGTATCTCGACCGCGCCCAGCGTCGCGCCCAAGGTGGTGGCCGCCATCTCGGCCTACATGGAGTGCCGCGTCTTCTACGACTGGTCGGGCGGGCTCGTCTGGGCCGAGGTTCTGCCCACCACCGACGCCGGCGCGGCCGACGTGCGGCGCGTCATCGCCATGCACGGGGGCCATGCCACGCTGGTCCGCGCGGAGCCGCAGGTGCGCTCAGCGGTGGAGGTGTTCCAGCCGCTGGAGACAGGCCTCGAGCGCCTGTCGCGCAAGCTGAAGGCCGCCTTCGATCCCGCCGGCATCCTCAACCCCGGCCGCATGTACGCCAACATCTAGGGAAGCGCTGGCCCGCCATGCAGACGAGCTTCACCGCACAGCAGCTCAAGAGCCCGCGCATCGCGGAGATCGACAAGATCCTGCGGCGCTGCGTGCACTGCGGCTTCTGCACCGCCACCTGCCCGACCTATGTGCTGCTGGGCGACGAGCGCGACAGCCCGCGCGGCCGCATCTACCTGATGAAGGAGATGTTCGAGCACGATCGGCCGGCGAGCCCCGAGGTGCAGCACCACGTCGACCGCTGCCTCTCCTGCCTCTCGTGCATGAGCACCTGTCCGAGCGGCGTGGACTACATGCACCTCGTCGATCACACGCGTGCGCATATCGAGGCGACGGGCCGGCGCGGTTTCCGCGAGCGCCTGGCCCGGACCCTGCTCGCCGCCGTCCTGCCCTATCCGGAGCGCTTCCGCCTGGCGCTGAGGGGCGCGCGCTTCGCCCGGCCGTTCACCGGCCTGCTGCGCAGGCTCGGATTCAAGGAGCTGGTGGCCATGCTGGAGCTGGCTCCGATGGGCCTGCTGCGCAGCGCCCGCTTCACCGGCCCGGGCACCGCCAGCACCAAGGCCGAGCGTCGCAAGCGAGTGATCCTGCTCGCCGGCTGCGCCCAGCAGGTGCTGCGGCCGGAAATCAACGATGCCACCATCCGCCTGCTGGCGCGGCGGGGCGTGGACGTGGAGGTGGCGCCGGGTGCAGGCTGCTGCGGCGCGCTGGTGCATCACATGGGCCGGGAGGCCGACGCCGTCGCGATGGCCAAGCGCAACGTCGATGCGTGGACGAAGCTCATGGACCGCGGCGAGCGCATCGATGCCGTGATCGTCAACGCGTCGGGCTGCGGCACCACCGTGAAGGACTACGCGCACATGCTGGCGCGCGAGCCCGGCTATGCCGAGCGGGCGGCCAAGATCGCCGGCATGGCCCGCGACGTGACCGAGTTCCTCGCCAGCTACGACATGGGCCCGCCGGCGCGCTGGTCGTCGCTGCGCGTCGCCTACCATTCGGCCTGCTCCCTGCAGCACGGCCAGCGCATCTCCGAGGAGCCGCGCAAGCTGTTGCGCAACGCGGGCTTCACCGTGGTCGAGGTCCCCGAAGGCCACCTGTGCTGCGGCTCGGCCGGCACCTACAACATCCTGCAGCCCGCGATCGCCGCCGAGCTGCGCGACCGCAAGGTCGCCAACATCAAGAGCATGCGGCCCGATGTGGTGGCGGCCGGCAACATCGGCTGCATCACCCAGCTCGCGACCGGCATGAGCATCCCGATTGCGCACACGGTCGAGCTGCTGGACTGGGCCTACGGCGGCCCGATGCCGCGCGGGCTCGAGGAGCTCGCCGGCCACGTGCAGGACGTGCCTCTTCCCAAGCCGCTGATGGCGGTCACCTGAGGACCTGCTTCAGGCCGCGCATCTCTGATACCCATGAGCGCGAAGCTTGACCCGCCGCCCGGTGTGTCATCCACGCGCTCCGCCCCCTCGCTGACGCACCTACCCCGTCCTGAGCTTGTCGAAGGACGGACCACGCGTGCCAGCCGTGCTTCGACAAGCTCAGCACGGGGTTGCAGCGTGTGACGCGACGCCAAGGGCTGGGCTGGTCCCAACCAAACGCGCGGCGACATGACTTGCGCTCCATTCATCCGGGACCATGGCCATCTGACCGTGCAGCATCGCGGAGAAAGGCTTGCGGCAAGTCGGCGGTTTTCCGGAGAGCGGCGCAACTATATGCTCCGCCGCTGAGTCCTGCCCCTGGAGACCCCCACAATGCGCATCGGCGTGCCGAAAGAGATCAAGGTTCACGAATATCGCGTCGGCATGACGCCGGCCAGCGTGCGCGAGGCGGTTGACCACGGCCACGCGGTCTACGTGCAGCACGACGCCGCGGCGCGCCAGGGCATCACCGACCAGGACTACCAGCGGGCGGGCGCCAAGGTGCTGGCCAACGCGGCCGAGGTGTTCGCGACCGCCGATCTCATCGTCAAGGTGAAGGAGCCGCAACCCGAGGAATGCGCCATGCTGCGCGAGGGGCAGACCCTCTTCACCTATCTGCACCTTGCGCCCGATCCCGAGCAGGCCAAGGCGCTGATGCGATCCGGCGTCACCGCCATCGCCTACGAGACGGTGACGAACGCGCGCGGCGGGCTGCCGCTGCTGGCACCCATGAGCGAGGTGGCCGGCCGGATGGCGATCCAGGCCGGCGCGCATTGCCTGGAGATGGAGCAGGGCGGCCGCGGCATGCTGCTCGGCGGCGTCGCCGGGGTGGCGCCGGCCAAGATCGTCGTGCTGGGCGGCGGCGTGTCCGGCGTCAACGCCGCGCGCATGGGAATCGGGCTCGAGGCGCAGGTGACGGTGCTCGACATCAACGTCGACCGGCTCTACGCCATCGACCAGCAGTTCGGGGCGGCGGTCAACACCATCTTCTCCACGCGCCAGGCGGTGGAGGACTACGTGCTCGATGCAGATCTCGTGGTCGGGGCCGTGCTGGTGCCCGGCGCGGCGGCACCGAAGCTCGTCACGGAGAAGCTCGTCAAGGAGATGAAGCGCGGCTCGGTGCTGGTCGACATCTCCATCGACCAGGGCGGCTGCTCGGAGACGTCGCGGCCGACCACGCACGCCAAGCCGACCTATGTGCTGCACGAGGTGGTGCACTATTGCGTGACGAACATGCCGGGCGCGGTGGCCCGGACCTCGACGTTCGCGCTCAACAACGCCACGCTGCCCTTCATCCTGGCGCTGGCCGACAAGGGTCCCGAGGCTGCCATGGCGGCCGACCCGCACCTGCTCGACGGGCTCAACGTCTACAAGGGGCGCATCGTCTATCCGGCGGTCGCGGCGGCGCTGGGCATCGAGGCCGCCGACCCGCGCAAGCTGATGAAGCATTGAGCGCGGCGACAAGAAGGAAGGTTGAGGGTGTGATGCAGGATCAAGCAGCAGGTGAGCTGATCTACGAGGTGAAGGATGCGGTCGGCGTCGTCACCTTCAACCGGCCGGCGGCGCACAATGCCCTCACCTTCGCCATGTACGACCGCCTGGGCGAGATCTGCGCCACGGCCCCCACCGACGGCAGCCTGCGCGCGCTCATCATCACCGGTGCGGGTGGGCGCGCCTTCGCCGCCGGAACCGACATCTCGCTCTTTCGCGACTTCCGTGCCGCCGCCGACGGGCTCGCCTACGAGGAGCGCATGGAAGGCATGTTCGGCAAGCTCGAAAGCTGCCCGGTGCCCACCATCGCGGCGATCCCGGGCATCTGCACCGGCGGAGCTGCCGTGATCGCGGCTGCCTGCGACTTGAGGCTCGCCACGCGCAGCCTCAAATTCGGCTTTCCCATTGCCCGCACGCTTGCCAATTGCCTGTCCGCGGCGAACATTGCCAGGGTCGCGGCGCTCACGGGCGTGGGACGCGCGGTCGACATGCTGATGACAACGCGCCTGATGGAGGCCGAGGAGGCGCTGGCCGTCGGCCTCGTCAACGAGCTGTTCGATACGCCGGAGGCGCTGATGCAGCGCGCGCACGCGCTCGCCGCCCAGATCGCCACCCAAGCGCCTCTGACCATGCGCGCCGCCAAGGAGGTGGTGCGCCGCCTGCGCGAGCGGGCCGCCGCCGTGGACGACATGGACCTGATCGCCATGTGCTACGGCAGCGCCGACTTCCGGGAGGGGCTCGATGCGTTCCTGACCAAGCGCGCGCCGAAGTTCAGCGGGCGCTAGCCCAGACTGGCCGCCCCACTCGCGCCGCGGTCGGCGCGAACACTGGTATACTTCGTGCACGCTGGCGATTTTGGGAGCGAGACATGGGCCGCAAGTTCCAGAGCATCCTGGAGACGGTGGGCAACACGCCCGTCGTGAGGATCAACCGGCTGGCGCCGCAAGGGGTGAACCTCTTCGTCAAGATCGAGGCGTTCAACCCCCTGGGCTCGGTGAAGGACCGGCTCGCGCTCGGCGTCATCGAGGCGGCGGAGAAGGCCGGCCAGCTGAAAGCCGGCCAGACGGTGATCGAGGCCACCAGCGGCAACACCGGCATCGGGCTTGCCATGGTCTGCGCCCAGAAGGGCTATCCCCTCGTCGTGACCATGGCGGAGACGTTCAGCGTCGAGCGCCGCAAGCTGATGCGCTTCCTGGGCGCCAAGGTGGTGCTGACGCCGGCGGCCCTGCGCGGCATGGGCATGGTCACCAAGGCGGTCGAGCTCGCCAGGATGCACGGCTGGTTCCTGACGCGCCAGTTCGAGAACGAGGCCAATCCCGACATGCACTCGCGCACCACGGCGCGCGAGATCATCGAGGACTTCAAGGGCGAGCCGCTCGACTACTGGGTGACCGGCTACGGCACCGGCGGCACGCTCAAGGGCGTGGCGCGCGTGCTGGCCAAGGAGCGCCCCGAGACCAAGATCATCGTGTGCGAGCCGGAGGATGCGCAGCTGCTCGGCAGCGGCGTCGCGCAGGCGCGCAACCCCGACGGCACGGCGGCAGGCGCGCACCCCTCCTTCAAGCCGCATCCGATGCAGGGATGGACGCCGGATTTCATCCCCAAGCTGACAGGCGACGTGGTCGACACGGGCGTGATCAGCCGCATCCTTCCCATCGCCGCCGCCGATGCCATGCGCTGCAGCCAGGACCTGGCGCAGAAGGAAGGGATCTTCGTCGGCATCACCGCCGGGGCCACGTTCGCAGGCGCGCTGCGCGTGTGCAAGGAGGCAAGCAAGGGCGCGACCGTGCTCTGCATGCTTCCCGATACGGGCGAGCGCTACCTCAGCACGCCGCTGTTCGCCAACGTGCCGGCGGACATGACACCGGAGGAGCTGCAGATCTCCCGCTCGACGCCCGGCGCCCAGTTCGCCTGAGATCGTTGAGCCGCCCAATGATACTTTGTGTGGGGCCGCGCCCCTGGGCGCCTGACACTGCAGCAGGAATCGTCTGCGGCCGGGCCGTGCAACAGCTTCCTTGGCCTCGGCGAAGGGGCCAGGGAGGCGCGGCTTCACAAAATTGCGACTTGCCCCTTCACGCTCCACACTGATGAATTCCCGCGCTGGTTTTGACCTAGGACAATGCCGCCCGAGCGTGGCGCTCGCACAAGTGGGCCATTGTCCGGCAGATTAAGGAATTGAGCCGTGAAGCCGACCATGAATTTGTCGCGGCATGCCTTGTACGCACAGGTCTACGAGGCGCTCGTTCAGCGGGTGGTCAGCGGTGCCTGGAAGCCGGGAGATTGCCTTCCCAACGAGATCGAGCTGGCGCGGGAATTCGGCGTGAGCCCCGGCACCATGCGCAAGGCGCTCGACAAGCTGGAGACCGACCGCCTGGTCGTGCGTCGCCAGGGCAGGGGAACGTTCGTTCTCGACCACGCCAGCAAGGCACTCGCCACGCGCTACAACAATCTCATGGATGAGCGCGGAGAATTGCTCGCTCCCAGCGGCAGCACGCTCCTGTCGCAGGACATCGGGACGCCCGTGGGCGCCGAGTGTGACCGCCTCGGCATCCGGGCGAGCGAGAAGGTGCTGCGCACCCGTCGCGTCCGCTGCCGCCAGGGGCGGCCCTACATGTACGAGGAGGCCGCGATCGCGGCGGGCCGCCTTCCCGGCCTGGAGCATGACGGAGCGGCAGCCGCCGGCGATTACCTGATCGTTCCGCTGGCGCAGAGATACGGACGGCATCTGGGGCGCGCTGCGGAGAAGGTCGGCAGCACGCCGGCATCGCCGGAGGTCGCAGGGCTGCTCGGGGTGAGGCTGGACACACCGCTGCTGCAGCTCGACCGGATCATCTTCACCATCGACGAGCAGCCGCTGGAGTGGCGGATCGCGCTGTGCCATCTGAAGGACGAGTACTACTTCGCGCAAACCACCTGAGCGACCCGCGCGGCCGCTCGCGGCGATGCGGCGGCGCTTGCCCTACAGCAGCGCCTGGTAGACGAGGTTGCGCATCATTTGCCGGTAGCGCAGGCGGATCTGGCCCGGGGCAGCCGCCATGAACACGACGCTGAGCTCCTCCTTGGGGTCGACCCAGAAGTAGGTGCCGTAGACGCCGGACCAGTAGTAGTCGCCGGCGCTGCCCGCCATGGCGGCGATGCCGGCCTGCCGCCGCACGGCAACGCCAAGCCCGAAACCGTAGCCGGTGGCGGCGGGGTCCATCTTGTCGGCGATCATGTTGGTGAAGGACGCAGGCAGGTGATCGGCAGTCATGAGCGCCACGGTGCCGCGGCCGAGGATCTCCACCGCGCCGAGCCTGCCGCCACCGCGCAGCATCTCGGCGAAGCGCAGGTAGTCCGAGGCGCTCGACACGCAGCCGCCGCCGCCCGACTCCCACCCCTGCGTCTTGTCGGTGGCGTGATGGACGGGCGCATTGGGCTCGCCGGTGACCGGGTCCTTGGGCAGCACCAGCGCATAGCGCGGACGCTTGGCCGCGGGCAGCGCGAAACTGGTGTCGCTCATGCCGAGCGGGCCCCACAGCCGCTCCTGCAGGAAGCTGCCGAGCGGCTTGCCCGCCACCGCCTCCACGACGAAGCCCAGCACGTCGGTGGAGAAGCCGTACTCCCAGTTGGAGCCGGGGTCGAACAGCAGGGGCGACCTGGCGAGCGCGGCGATCGTCTCGTCCTTCGACAGCCGCTCCGCCGCCCAGATCGAGGAGCCCGGATAGAGCGCATGGGCGGGCGTGGTGCCGCGCTCGCGGTACGTCAGCCCGGAGGTGTGCCGCAGAAGGTCCTGGATGGTGGGGTTCTGTTTCGGCGCCCGGGTGCCGCCGGAGGGCTCCGCCACCTTCAGATCGGCGAGCGGGGGCAGGTACTTGGAGACCGGGTCGGCGAGCAGCACGCGGCCCTCCTCCACCAGCATCATGATCGCCGTGGACGTCATCGCCTTGGTCATGGAGGCGATGGAGAAGAGCGCGTCCACCTTCATCGGCTCGCGGGAGGCAGGATCGCGGTGGCCGACAGCCTCGAGGTGGGCCAGGCGGCCGGCGCGCATGATGCCCACGACCGCGCCAGGGAGCTGGTGAGCCTCCATATCGCGGCGCAGCGCCTCGCCGATCCGGCGCAATCGCGAAGAGGAAAGGCCCACGCTCTCGGGCTCGACGCGGGGAAGGGCGGACTGGGACATGGCGCAACCTCGTCGGCTATCGGTTCCCGACAGCATAGTGGCGAAGCGGCGCGGCGGAAACGCCATCCTCGTTCACGAGGCCGTCACGTGGCTGCTCCACGCTGCCTGGCAGGGCTCTCCGTCTGGCGCCGCATACAGATCGATTGGCGCGATCGGCCGGACTTGGCATACACTCGACGGGCGGGCGCGCGCCGGAAGATTGCACCCATGCCGCAGTGGCAATACCGCAAGATCGACCTCTCCAGCCACGACCCGAGAGGCGACGGCATCGATCTGCTCAACGCGGCCGGCCGGGACGGCTGGGAGCTCGTCATCATCACGAGCAACCACATCGCCTACCTGAAGCGCCCGGTGGTCGAGGCTGCGGCCACGCGGAAGGCGGTGGTGCCGGTGCAGAAGCGCACGCCCGCGGGGACTGGGTAGGACCCACGACGGCGCGTGCGCTCCCCTCCCCATCACGCCGAAGGCGTGTCCTCGCGCCCGCGCCAATCCGTTGCGGGATCGCGGGCCGGCGTACTACACCATGCGTCGGCGCGGAGACGCTGGGAGGAACAGGGATGGGCCGGCTGCTGCACATGGGGGAGACGCTCGCCCTCAACGCCCACTTGCATCCCGACAAGACGGCCGCGCGCGGCAGCACGCGGGCAATGACGTTCCGGCAATGGAACGAGCGCGCCTGCCGGCTGGCCAACGCGCTGCTGGGCCTGGGGTTGCGCCGGGGCGACGCCGTCGCCATCCTCGCCTTCAACTCGGTGGAGTGGCTGGAGATCTACGCGGCGACCGCCAAGGCGGGCCTCGTCATGGTGCCGATCAACTTCCGGCTCGTCGGCAGCGAGATCCTCTACATCGCCGAGAACAGCGAGGCCAAGGCCTTCATCGTCCAGGACGAGCTGGCGGACCGCGTGGAGGGCATCCGCGGCAGCCTCGCGATCGCGAGCGGCAACTACATCCACCTCGGTGCGGCCGCTGCGCCGAAAGGCTACGTGGGCTACGAGGATCTGATCGCGGCGGCCTCCTCGCGCGAGCCCGACGTAGAGGTGCGGCCGGAGGATACCTGGGCGCTCATCTACACGTCGGGCACCACCGGCCGGCCCAAAGGCGCCATGCGCAGCCACGCGAGCCACGCGCTGTCGAACTTCGCCACGATCACGAACATGGGCTTCGGCCGTGACGACACGTGCCTGCTCGTCATGCCGCTGTGCCACGCCAACTCGCTGTTCTTTGCCTCGGCCTTCGCCGCGGCGGGCGCGACGTGCTGCGTCTACGACGCCCGGAGCTTCGAGCCGGAGCACCTGCTGCGGTCGCTGGCCGAGACCCGCACCACCTTCACCTCCCTCGTGCCCACGCACTACATCATGATGCTCGGGCTGCCCGATGCCGTGCGGGCAAAGTACGACGTCGACGGCGTGACGAAGCTGCTGGTCTCCTCCGCGCCCGCGCGCAAGGACACCAAGCTCGCCATCATGGAGTGCTTCCGGAACTCTCAGCTCTTCGAGATGTACGGATCGACCGAGGCCGGCTGGGCGACGCTGCTGCGCCCCGACGAGCAGCTCTCCAAGCTCGGCTCCGTCGGCCGCGAGCTGATCGGCTCGGGCAGGGTCAAGCTGCTGGACGAGAGCGGCAACGAGGTGGCGGACGGCGCGGTGGGCGAGCTCTATTCGCACACGCCCTGGTGCTTCGAGGGCTA
Organism: Hyphomicrobiaceae bacterium; assembly: GCA_035652635.1. GTDB lineage: Bacteria > Pseudomonadota > Alphaproteobacteria > Rhizobiales > Hyphomicrobiaceae > AWTP1-13. The sequence continues at coordinate 20,078 of DASRDL010000143.1, forward strand.
TTGGAAGCTCCCCGACAAGACGGCCGAGGCCTTCCGCGGCCCCTACCTGTCGGTCGGCGACATGGCCCGCCGCGACGAGCAGGGCTACTACTATCTCGTCGACCGCAAGAAGAACATGATCATCTCCGGCGGCGAGAACGTCTACCCGTCGGAGGTGGAGAACCTGCTCGGCTCGCACCCGAAGGTGAAGGACGTCGCCGTGATCGGCCGGCCGCACGAGAAGTGGGGCGAGGCCGTGCACGCGGTGATCGTGCTGCGCGACGGCGCCGCGGCCTCCGAGCGCGAGATCCTCGACTGGTGCACGGAGAAGATCGCCGGCTACAAGCGGCCGCGGTCGGTGACCTTCATTGCCGACGCAGACATGCCCAGGACCGCCACCGGCAAGATCCTGCATCGCGTGCTCAAGGAGCGGTTGTGAGGGGGTAGGGCCTTAGGCGACAGAAGGCGCAACGAGATGGCCGCACGCTGGCGCACGGCATGGATCACGGGAGCGAGCAGCGGCATCGGGCAGGCGCTCGCCATCGAGCTCGCGCGCCGCGGCGTGAAGGTTGCCGCCTCGGCACGGTCGGCCGAGAGGCTCGCCCGCCTGGCAGGCGCCTATCCGGGCATCGCGCCCCTCCCCCTCGACGTCAGGGACGGCGCCGCCATGGCGCAAGCGGCGCGCAGCGTCGCCGGCACGCTCGGCTCCCTCGATCTCGTCGTGCTCAACGCCGGCATCTGGGAGCCGATGTCGGCGCGCAACTTCTCCGCCGCCAAGGCGGCCCGCTCCATGGCCGTGAACTACCTCGGCGTCGTCAACGGCGTCGAGGCGGTGCTGCCCCTGATGCTCGAGCGCGGCGAAGGCCACATCGCCATGATGGCATCGGTTGCCGGATATCGGGGCCTCGGGCCGACCGCCGCCTACGGGCCCAGCAAGGCCGCCGTCATCAATCTTGCCGAGACGCTGCACAATGATCTGGCCCAGCGCGGCGTGAGGGTCAGCGTCATCAACCCCGGCTATGTCGAGACGCCGATGACGAGCCTCAACAAGTTTCCCATGCCCTTCATCATCCCGGCGGAGGATGCGGCCCGCCGCATCGTTCGCGGCCTGGAGAAGGGCCGCTTCGAGATCGCCTTTCCCTGGCAGCTCGTCGGCCTGATGAAGCTCGGCCGCCTGATGCCCAACCGGCTGTTCTTCTGGTATGCGCGCACGCTGCTGGCGCCGCCGCGCAAGGGGCCGTGAGCGCGCCGCATGAGAACCCCTCCCCGTGAGGGGGAGGGGAGCTCCGCACGGCGCTGTTCTCGTTCCCGCCACCCCATTTGCGCGCGTCACAGGAGCTAGGTTGCGGGTGGGCAGCAGAAATGCACCATGATGTGAGCACGCCGCCGGCCGACCTGGATCGCGGCCAAGTCATTGATTCGCGTTGCCGGGCGGCCACCCTCGGAAGCCGGCAATTCACTAGCATGCGGCCAGAGCGAATCAGGGTATGCCGAGTCGGGGACGGCTGCGACAGGGGATCGAGCATGCGGGCGCTGAGACTTGGGGCCGCCGCGATCTTGGGGCTGGCGGCAGGCCTGCCCATCGGCACGGCGGCTGCGGACGGCTACATCGCCAGGCCCACCGACCCTTACATCTACGTGGCGCCGGCCGCCCTTCCCCTGACCTACGACTGGACGGGCTTCTACATCGGCGGGAATGTCGGCGCTGCCCACACCAGCACGGAATTCAGCTACGACGCGATCGTCGATCCCATCTTCTTCCTCCCGGAACAGTTCGGAATCAGCACGGCAGGCTTCGTCGGCGGCGGCTTCGTGGGCGCACAGAAGCAGTGGAGCTGGCTCCTGCTCGGCGTCGAGGCGGGCTACCTCTGGATCGATCAGTCCGGCTCAACGGTGTCGGCGTTCAATCCCAACGTCACCCTGACGCGGGGCGTGAGCAACCTGTTCCTGGTCACCGGCAAGTTCGGTTGGACCTGGGACAACATTCTCGGCTACTTCAAGGGCGGCTGGGCGAGCGGCGACGTCGAGTTCCGCACCAGCACCACGGGCACGGGCACGCCGCTCACCACGTCAAGCGGCCGGGAGAACGGCTGGACGGCGGGGGCGGGGCTGGAATACGCGCTGTGGGACCATGTCATCCTCGGCGTCGAGTATGATTACATTCAGCTCAATCCGGGCACGCGCACGCAGGAGCCGGTCGGCGCGGGACCGTCCGGCACGCACATCAGCGGCGGGGTCGACATCCAGTCGGTCACGGCCCGGCTGAGCTTCAAGTTCGGCGGCTCGAGGGTCGAGGTTGATCCCGTCAAATAGCGATGGGCGACGCCCTGTCGCCCCATGTCCGCGCCAAAGTCGCCACAAATGGCTGGACCTAATGGGCGGCGCCGATTCTCCGGCGTGGTGAGAAGCGCGTGTTGCTGTGCTGCCAGACTTGGCCACCATGGTGGTCCGGCAGCCGGTGTCGGCTGGTCACGCACCCTACCGGCCGCTAGATTTGCGCGCGAACCAGGAGAGACTATCCCATGCTTGGACGTGCTGCCTGCGCCGCCGCCGCGGCTCTTGGTCTGGCGGTGGCCTTGGGTGCCGTGACGCCCGCGACCGCGCAGGCGACAGAGCCCGGCGCAGCTTCGAGTGCCGTGCACGCCTCCGCCGAGCAGGGAACGGACGCGACGGACGCGGCGCCGGCCGATGCACCGGCCGTGACGCCCACGACGGAGAAGATGCCGGCGCCCCAGCCGACAAGCCCGTCCGCAGCAGCGGCCGAGCCCGCACCGGCCTCGCCGCCAACGGCCGCGCCTGCCACCTCCACGGCGGCTCCGGCGGCATCCACGCAGCAGCCCACAGGATCGACGACGGCCGCGGCCGAGAAACCGGCAGCGCCACCGCCTGCCGCCTCCTCATCAGCCGGCCAGCCGGCCGCCAGCGCCGCGAGCGAGCAGCCGGCCGCGCCCACGCCGGCCGCAGCCGAGCAGCCGCCCGCGCCGCCCCCGGTCGACCCGGTGGTGGCCGAGGTGCGGCGTCTGCTCGCCCAGCCGCTGAAGGGCAGCAGCGAGCGCGCCGACCGGGCCGCGCTCACCGCCTTCTATGCCGCGCGGACCGATCCGCCGCTCTGGGTCGGAAGCGACGGCTTCACGGCCAGGGCACGCCATGCCATGGCCGAGATCCGCAGGGCCGACGACTGGGGGCTCTCGGCGTCCGCCTTCGAGCTGCCGCATCTGGCCCAGGGTGAAGCGTCGCCGGCGACGCTGGCCGCCGCCGAGATCAAGCTCGGCCTCGCCGTTCTCAAGTATGCGCGCCATGCGCGCGGAGGCCGCCTCGATCCGGCGCAGATCAGCAAGAACATCGACGTCAAGCTGAGCCTGCGCGATCCCAAGGTGGTGCTGGAGGCGGTGGCGGCGAGCGAGACGCCCGGCAACTACCTGCGCGACCTCAATCCCAAGCAGGAAGGGTTCCGGCGTCTGCGCGAGGCGCTGCTGAGGGCACGCGGCGGGCATGCCGACCCGAGGCCCGCGGCGATGGCAAGGCCCGCTCCCGCCGCGGCTCTGCCCGACGGGCCCACGCTCAGGCTCGGCACCGACCACCCGCAGGTGGCGATGCTGCGCCAGCGGCTCGGGCTGCCGATGCCCAGGGGCGCAGAGAACATCTATGACCTGCAGGTGCAGGATGCGGTGAGGGCGTTCCAGGAGCAGAACAACATCCAGCCGAGCGGCATCCTCACGCCCAGGACTCGCGCCGCCCTCAACGGCAGCGTCCGGCCCGAGGCGAGGGCGGAGAGAGCGCCGCCCGCGGCGGGCGGCGCGGACGTCCAGCGCATCATCGTCAACATGGAGCGCTGGCGCTGGATGCCGGAGCACATGGGCGAGCTCTACATCCAGGACAACCTGCCGGAGTTCATGACGCGCGTCGTCAAGAAGGGCCAGGTCATCCATTCGGCGCGCATCGTCGTCGGCAAGGTGGACACGCCGACGGCGGTCTTCTCCGCCAACATGCGCACAATCGTCTTCAACCCCGAATGGAACGTGCCGGATTCGATCAAGGTGAAGGAGCTGGCGCCATATCTGTCGAGCGGCAGCAGCGGCGGCGGCTTCCTGTTCTTCGGCGGGGGCGGCGACACCTCCATCCTCGACCGGCAGAGGCTGCGCGTCGTCTACAACGGGCGCACCATCAGCCCGTCCTCGGTGGACTGGGGCCAGGTGGACGTGCGGCGCTTCAGCTTCGTCCAGTCGGCCGGCCCGCACAACGTGCTGGGCGTGGTGAAGTTCATGTTCCCGAACCGGCACGACATCTACATGCACGATACCCCGCAGCGCGAGCTGCTGGATCGGCCGGTGCGCCTGTTCAGCCACGGCTGCATGCGCGTGCAGAACCCGGAGCGGCTCGCCGAGCTGCTGCTGGCGGAGGACAAGGGATGGCCGGCCGAGCATGTGCGCGGCCTGCTCTCCCAGAGCTACAACGCCGAGGTCCCGCTCGCGCGCGAGATCCCTGTGCACGTCACCTATTTCACGATGGTGGCCGGCGAGGGCGGGCAGGTGAGCACGTTCAGCGACATCTACGGCTACGACAGCCGCATGGCGGCGGCGCTCGGCGGCCGGCCGCTGCCGCCAGAGGTGATCCCATCGGGCGATGACCCCGTGCGCGACGCACGCCGCGGCCGCCCGCGCAAGGAGGCGGATTTCTTCTCGGGTTTGTTCGGGAACTGACGGACCTCATATCCGCCGAGCGGAGCGACTTCGGCGCAATACGCCTGACGGCTATTGCGCCCTACACCCCCGCCTCGCGAACCGTAGGGCGCAAGAGGCGAAGCCGTATTGCGCCGATCGCTGCGCTCAACGACGGGCAGGCCTGCGTGTGCGCGGGACTGACGGCGGCTAGCGGCACACCAGCACGGGGACGGGGCTGAGCGTCACCACCTTGGCGGCTTGGCTGCCGAGGAAGAGCTTGGACAGGCCCCGTCGCCCGTGGGAAGCCATGACGATCAGGTCGCAGCCTTGCGACTTCGCGGCCTCGAGGATGCCTTCGGCCGGGTAGCGATCCTTCACGTAAAGCGTCAAGCAAGGCTGGTCCTGCTTCTTGGCAGCCTCGCTGACCGACCACAGCACGCGATTGGCGTAAGCCGCCATGCGCTCCTCGTAGTCGGCCACCGGATTGGGAATGCGCTGCTCGGCCATGGCTGCCATGGAAAGGGCATCCCACGGCTCCGTCACCACCACGGCCGTCGCCTTGGCGCCGAGCCGCTTGGCCAGCTCCAAACCCTGCGCGACGGCCTTCTGCGCCAGCTCGGAGCCGTCGGTGGCGATCAGGATGTGCTTGTACATTTCCTCCTCCCATTCATGAGCGTGTGATGCGCCATCTGGCTGCGGACGGCCGGGCGTGGTCTAGAAGTCCTCCTCGCCACCAGCGAGCGCCTCGAGCGCCTCGAGATCGGTGATCTGCACGTGGTTGCTCTGCGGCAGCTCGATGAGGCCCATCACCCTGAGCTTGGTGAACGTGCGGCTCACCGTCTCGATGGTCAGGCCCAGGAAGTCGGCGATGTCGGCGCGCGTCATCGGCAGGTCGAACGCGCACGGATCCTTCGCCGTGCGCTCGTTGCGGCGCGAGAACGCGAGCAGGAAGGCCACCACGCGCTCGGTGGCGCTGCGCTGGCCGGTGGTGAGCAGAAGGTCACGCGTGGTCGCAAGCTCGCGCGCCACCGCCTCGTAGAGCTTGAAGCCGAGGCGGGCGTCCTGGCGCGCCATCTGGTTCAGGGCCGCCAGCGGCAGGCAGCGCAGGCGCGTCGGCTTGATGGCCTGGGCGTTCATGACGTGCTCGCCCTCGGCGCCGAGGCCGATGAGGTCGCCGGGATAGGCGAAGCCCACCACCTGGCGCCGGCCGTCGCTCAGCACCTTGTAGAGCGCCACCGCGCCCGTCTCCACCTGGAAGATGTGGGTGGTGGGGTCGCCCTCGGCGAACACGAACTCCTTGGCCTCCACGCGGCGCAGCGATGCCTGCGCGAGGCGCGCCTCCAGATCCTGCGAGGACGGCGCCGAGCCCACGACGGGCTGAAGGGCGAGGCGGGGCTGGCTGGCGGTGCTGAGCGCGGGCATTGGCTTCTCCTCGGGCATCTGCGCGTGCAAATCGGATGCGCCAAAGGAACCATCGGCCTGTAGCCGGCATTCAGCGTGCCTGTAACGAAGTGTAATAGATTGTCCGGGCATCCGCGGATGTGTCCGGGGGGCGCGGCGAGCCGGCGGCGCGAGCCGAGGTCAAGACGCCGCGAGGGCGCGCACCTCGGCAAGCAGCCCGGCATCCACCGTCACACCTTCGGAGCGCGCCTTGGCACGCAGCGCGATGCGGCGCGAGCCCGGCAGCCGCGCGCCGCCGTCACCCTCGATCATCGCCACCAGCAAGGTCATGCGCTCGGCAAACGCATCGCGGCCGGCGAAGGCGCCCGGATCGAGGACGAGGAGCAGCTGCCCGACCCCGGGCGGCGGGCCTTCCGCGTCGAAGAAGGAGCTGGCCTCGAAGCCGAACTGCGCGCCGGTGAGGGCGACGGCGAGGATCTCCACCATCAGGGCCAGCGCCGCACCCTTGGCGCCGCCGATGGGCTGCAGCGCGCCCTTGAGGGCGGCGGCGGCGTCGGTGGTGGGCCTGCCGCTCTCGTCCACGGCCCAGTCCGCGGGGATGGGCTCGCCCTTCTGCGCGGCGGTGAGGATCTTGCCGCGCGCCACCTGGCTGAGCGCAAGGTCGACCACGACGGGCGGGCCGCTCCCTTGCGGCGCGGCGAAGGCGACGGGGTTGGTGCCGAACAGCGCCCGCCGGCCGCCCCACGGCGCCATCGCCTTCGGCGTGTTGCCGAAGGCCAGTGCCACCAGTCCCGTCTCGGCCAGGCGCTCCACGTGGCGGCCGACGACGCCGAAATGGTGCGAGCGCACGAAGCCGGCGGCGGCGATCCCACAGGCGGCCGCGAGCGCGGGCAACCGGTCGATGGCGAGATCGAAGGCAGGAAACGCGAAGCCGTTGGCAACGTCGATCATGAGGCTGCCCGGACGCGTCCGGCGCAGGACCGGCGTGGCGTGGCCGTCGACCTTGCCCGTCTTGGCCTGGGCCGCATAGCTCGGCACACGCGAAAGGCCGTGCCCCTTCTGTCCGTCGATCTCGGCCTGGGTCAGGGCGCGCGCCACGGAGCGGGCGTTGGGCTCGCTGGTGTCGGAGGCAGCGAGCGCCGCCGTGATCAGTGCTTCGAGCTCGGGCGTCGTGACAGTCGTGGTCTCGCTCATAGGTCTTCTCGCCGACCGAATTCCCCTCCCCGTCCATGCGCAGCACGGCTTCGCCATGACGCGGGGAGGGGGAGCTGCAATTGTTGCGCCTGCGGCTTCACCCCACCCGGCTTTTCACGCCAAGAGCGTGCCAAGCCGCCCTCCCCGTCAAGGGGAGGGTGGACACGCAGGCTGCTGCGGCAAGTCATTCGTACCCCAGCCGCGTGCGCAGCTCGGCGAACAGCTTGGGCTTCAGCTCGATGCCGATGCCGGGCTCCTCGTGCGGGCGCACGTAGCCGTCGGCGATGGGGATGGCGTCGGCAAAGCCGCCGTAGGGCTGGAACACGCCCGGATAGCTCTCCGAGCCGCCAAGCTGGAGGCCCGCGGCGATGTTGAGCGCGAGCTGATGCCCGCCGTGCGGGATGAAGCGCCGCCGCGACCAGCCCAACTGCCTGGCCACATCGAGGAAGCGCAGATACTCCGTAAGCCCATAGGCGAGCGCCGGGTCGATCTGCACCCAATCACGGTCGGGCCGCAGGCCGCCGTAGCGCAGCAGGTTGCGGCCGTCGATGGCGGAGAACAGGTTTTCGCCCGTGGCGAGCGCGCCCGCATAGTGCTCGGCGAGCACGGCGTTGAGCCGGTAGTCAAGCGGGTCGCCCGGCTCCTCGTACCAGAAGAGGCCGTACCCCTCGATCGCTTTGCCGTAGGCCAGCGCGTTGTCGAGATCGAAGCGGCCGTTGGCGTCGACCGCGACGTTGGCGCCACCGCCGGCGACCTCGATCACGGCCTCGATGCGCGCAAGGTCGGTGGCGAGGTCGGCGCCCCCGATCTTCATCTTGACGACCTTGTAGCCCTGCTCCTGATAGCCGCGCATCTCGGCCTTGAGGGCGTCGAGCTCCTTGCCGGGGTAGTAGTAGCCGCCGCCCGGATAGACCAGCACGCGCGCGTCCGCCTGCCCGCCGTTGAAGCGCTCGGCCAGGAGCTTCCACAACGGCTGGCCGGCAACCTTGGCGACGGCGTCCCATACGGCCATGTCGAGTGCGCCGGCCGCATGCGCGCGGTCGCCGTGGCCGCCCGGCTTCTCGTTGGCCATGAAGCATTTCCACATGGCGCCGGGATCGAGATTGGCGCCGCCGGCATCGACGAGCGTCTCGGGATCGGCCGCAAGGATGCGGGGGATGAAGCGCTCGCGCAGGATGCCGCTCTGCGCATAGCGCCCGTTGGAGGAGAAGCCGTAGCCGATGACAGGCTTGCCCTCGCGCACGACGTCGGTCTCGACCGCGACCAGGCTGACGGTCATGGTGGAGAACGAGATGAAGGCGTTGCGGATCTCGGAGGCGATCGGCGCGGTCGCCTCGCGGATGCGCGTGATCTTCATGAGCGATGCTCCCGGCGTTCGCCAGCGGCGGCGCCCAGATCGATGCGATAGCGCAGCCGCACCCCGTCACCATAGGCACGGTTGACGAATTCCTCCACGAGGTATCCGTGGTTGGCCTCGATGACGCGTCCCGAGGCGAAGTTGCCCTTGTCGGTGGTGATCTCCAGGCTGCGCAGGCCGACCGCGCGCGCGTCGTCCAGCATCAGGCGCAGCGCCTCGGTGGCGTAGCCGCGGCGGCGCTTCCAGGGCACGACCGCGTAGCCCACGTGGCCGAGCGCGTGGGGCGGAAGAGCGTCCGTGCCCGGCTGCCAGCGCAGCCCGATCTGCCCCGCGAATTCGCCGTCCCACATCCAGCGCACCCGGTTGGGCAGCTTCGGCACCTCGCGGCCGTCCGGCAGCGTGATGGTGCCGGACTGGCTCAGCAGCGACGCCAGGAACGCAGGCGCATCCGCGCGGATGGCGCGCAAATGCTCGGCGCTCACGTCGCGGACGTTGTTGGGCGACCAGCCCCGGCTCAAAGCGTCCGCATAGCCCGGCAGCAGCGCGAGGCTCGGCTCGACGAGACGCAGGCGGGAGTCCGGCGCTGCCATTGGCCTCCCACACCCCGCGCCTACGCGCTGCGGTAGAGCTTCGTCATGACGAACTCGCGATGGCCCAGCGTCTCGGCCGCGGTGAGGCGACCGTTGGCGGTACGGATGACCATGTCGATCAGGGCATCGCCCGCGGTGTCGAGCGTCAGCTCCCGGCGCAGGATGCCCGACACGTCGAGGTCGATGTGCTCGGACATGGTGCGCACCGTGCGCGGATTGGCGGAGAGCTTGATCACCGGCACGATAGGGTTGCCGATGATGTTGCCCTGGCCGGTCGGGAAGGTGTGCACGACATAGCCGGCCGCGGCCATCAGGGTCACGCATTCCGCCGCCGCCGAGGACGTATCCATGTAGTAGAGGCCGGGGCCTGCCGCCGGCGCCTCGGCCGGCTCGAGCACCTCGATGAATTTGCAGGTGCGGCCGATCTTCTCGAGGTTGCCCAGCGCCTTCTCCTCGATGGTGGTGAGCCCGCCGGCGATGTTGCCCTTGGTTGGCTGGCTGTCCATGAGATTGTCGGTCCTGTGGGCCTCGATCACCTCGTCCTGGTAGGCTTTGAACACCTCCATCCATTTCTTGCCGATCTCGGGCGTGGCGGCGCGCGCCGCGGCGATGTGCTCGGCGCCGGTGATCTCCGAGGTCTCGCCGAATACACCGTAGATGCCCTTGGGAATGAGCTTGTCGTACATGTTGCCGACGGTCGGGCAGGAGCCGAGCCCCGTCGTGGTGTCGCTCTCGCCGCACTTGGTCGACACCCACAGATCCGAGATGGCGCACTCCTCGCGCTTGAGCTCGGAGGCCCACTGCAGGAACTCCTTGGCCTTGTAGGAGGCCTTGGCGATGGTGGCGATGTCGCCGTGGAGCTCGATGCCGAAGCCGGCCACCGGCTTGCCGGTCTTGGCGATGCCGTCGACGACGCGCTGGGTCCAGCCGTCCTCGATGCCGATGACGACGACGGCGGCGACGTTGGGGTTGGAGCCGGTGCCGATCAGCGTGCGGAAATGCAGGTCGAGGTCGGCGCCGAACTGAAGCCGGCCGTAGGCATGCGGCAGCGCCAGCGTGCCCTTGATGTTGTTGGCCACCGCTTCGCACGCCGCGTTGGAGAGGTCGTCGAGCGGCAGGATGACGACGTGGTTGCGTACGCCGACGCGGCCGTTCTCGCGGCGCCAGCCGTGAAAGCTCAGGTTGCTGCCGGACTTGGCCGGCTTGCCGTTGGACTTCGTTGCCATCGTGTTTGCTCTCACCAGCGCTTGGTCTTGAGGTTCTGCACGTGGACGTGCTCGCCCACGCCGGCGTCGGCAACCATGCGGCCGATGTCCTCGCCGTACTTGATCACCGTCTCGCCCTTCTTCAGGGGCTTCAGCGCCACCTTGTGGCCGATGGGGATGTCGTCCTTGGCCTTGAGCGACATGGTCTTGTCGGTCTCGGTGATCACGCCCAGCATGTCGGTGCCGGCGCGCAGGCCCTCGACCACGATGACGCCCACGTTGTCCTTCGGGCTATGGACCAGAAAGTGCGGTGTTGACACGCTTTTTCCCCTTGTTCCTCGACCGGCGCCCATGCTTGGTGGTCGCCCGTGTACGTGCATACGGCGCCTATTCTTATATAAGATATGGCGGGTAATCCAGCGGCCAATTGGCCCACGAGCGCGCGCCATGAGCCAGCCCCAGGAAGACGACAGCCGACCGCTCTATGTGCAGGTGCGGGAGCGCCTCATCGACCGCATCCGCTCGGGTGCCTGGAAGCCGGGCCAGCTGATCCCCAACGAGTTCGAGATCGCCGCCGAATATGGCGTGAGCCAGGGCACGGCGCGCAAAGCCATCAGCGAACTGGCCTCCGAGGGGCTGGTGGTGCGCCGCCAGGGCCGCGGCACGTTCGTGGTGGAGCACACACCCGCGCACGTCCTGTTCCGCTTCTTCAACCTCTACGATGCGAGCGGCGCGCCGGTGATCCCCGACAGCCGGGACTGGCGGCGGAGCGTCGGCCGCGCGACGGCCGAGGAGCGCGCTACGCTCGGCCTCGGCGAGGACGCCGCCGTGATCCGCATGGTGCGCACCCGCACCCGGGAGGGGCGGCCGTTCATCGCGGAGACCATCACGCTGCCCGAGGCGCTGTTTCCGGGACTGGCCAACGCGCCCGAGGTACCCAACACGCTCTACGATCTCTTCCAGAAGGCCTACGGCGTGCTCATGACGCGCACGAGCGACCGGCTCTCGGCGGTGGCCGCCGATGCGGAGACCGCGGCCACGCTGGGCATCGCGCCGGGGACGCCGCTGCTGCGCATCGACCGCATCGGCTTCGCCCTCGACGACACGCCGGTGGAATGGCGCGTGAGCCTGTGCAACCTCGAGAACGCGCACTACCTGGCGCGGAACAAGTAGGGGTGTAGGGCGCAAGAGGCGAAGCCGTATTGCGCCGACACGTCGAGTTGCCGGCGATGTTGGATGGGCGCAATACGCCTGACGGCTCTTGCGCCCTACGCCGCGGGCGCGTGGTTCACACCTTGCCGTCGACAATCACGTCGAGCAGCTTGGGGCCCGGCGTGGAGAAGGCGCGGCGCAGCGCGGGGCCGACCGCATCGGGCTCGGCGATGCGCTCGGACGGCATGCCCATGGACTGGGCCAGCGCGGCGAAGTCGATCTTGGGGTCGGCGAAGTCCATGCCGATGAAGTTGCTGTTGCCGTGGAAGGAGAGGAGGCGCTGCTTGATGATGCGGTAGCCGCCGTTGTTGGCGATGACGTAGGTGATGGGCAGCTTGAGGTGCGCCGCGGTCCACAGCGCCTGGATCGTATACATTGCGCTGCCGTCGCCCGAGTAGCACAGCACCGGTCGCGGGGCCTGCGCCAGTGCCACGCCCACCGCCGCCGGCACTCCCCAGCCGATGCCGCCCGAGGCCAGCGCGTGGTAGCCGTAGCGGTCGCGATAGGGGATGAGGTCGCTCAAGTGGCGCCCGGAGGTCAGGCTCTCGTTGACGACGACGGCGTCCTTCGGCAGGGCATTGGCGATCTGCAGGGAGAGCCAGTCCCCATCGATCGGCGTCGCCGCGGCGCGGCCCTCGAAACGCTCCGCCAGGCCGGCGCGCTTGGCCGTCCAATTGCTCTTCGCCAGCTCAGCGATAGCCGCCTTGGCCCGGGCTGCGAGGCGATCGCCGCCTTGCTTCCCCAGCACGGGCACCAGCGCCGTCAGCGTCTCGCGCACGTCGGCGCGCACGGCCATCTCCGCGGGGTAGTTCTTGCCCATGTCCCAGTCGATGAGGCCGATGTGGACGGTGGCCATGCCCTCGGGCAGCGGCTCGACCTCGCTCCACACCGACATGCGCACCGGATCGGAGCCCAGCGCGACGAGCAGATCGTACTTGGAGAGCACGCCGCGCACCTGGGCCTGGTCGCGCGAGAGCCCGCCCATGTAGCAGGGATGCTCGGAGAGGAAATGGGCGCCGTAAGCGACGCTCTGCTGCAGGACGGGCGCGCCCAGCGCTTCGGCGAACCTGGCTGCGGCCTCCAGCGCGTCGCTCTTCACGATCTCGTCGCCGACGACGATGACGGGGCGCTCCGCCTGCAGCAGCCGCCTGGCCAGCCGGTCGAGCACGGCGTCGGAGGGGCGGGCGCGGGTCTCGACGCGGGTCGAGGCGCCGAGCTCGATGCCGGCCTCGGCGTTGAGGATGTCGCCGGGCAGCGACAGGAACACGGGGCCGGTCGGCGGCGTCATCGCCACCTTGGCCGCGCGCCGCACGATGCGCGGCAGGTCTTCCAGGCGCGTCACCTCAACGGCCCACTTCACCAGCGGCGAGGCGATCGGCACCAGCGGATCGTAGAGCAGCGGCTCGGTGAGGCCGTGGCCCTGCTCCTGCTGGCCGGCGGTGAGGATCATCGGCGTGCCGGTGAACTTGGCGTTGTAGAGCGAGCCCATGGCATTGCCGAGGCCGGGCGCCACGTGCACGTTGCAGGCGACGAGCTTGCCGCTGGCGCGCGAGTAGCCGTCCGCCATGGCGACGACGATGCCCTCGTGCAGGCCCAGCACGTAGGTGAGATCCGGGTGCTCCTTCAGCGCATGCATGATCGGCAGCTCGGTGGTGCCCGGGTTGCCGAAGAGATGCGTGACACCCTCGTCCTTGAGGAGCGCGAGGAAGGCTGAGCGGCCGGTGATGCGGTTCATGGGGGCCATGGGAACTGGGCCTCGATTTGCGAGCGAGCCGCGACAAGCTACGTCGCGCGGCCGCTGATGAGAAGCACGTTGGAGGAGTGATGGCCGCATCGAAGGACTGTTTTGCCGCCACGCGTCAGATTGGACCAGCCCAGCCCTCGGCATCATGTCACACGCTCCGCCCGCGTCCTGAGCTTGTCGAAGGACGGACCGCGCATGCAAACCGTGCTTCGACAGGCTCAGCACGGGGTTGGAGAGTCAGCATGGGGTTGGAGCGTGTCGGCACGGGTTGGAGCGTGTGAGATGAGATACCGGGCGGCGGGCCGAGCCTGCGCCCATGGGTATTGCACTCGCTCTTTCACTCTTTCGGGAACCGCAGCAACCAATCCATGTGATCCTCGCCACGCGGGCCTTGAAGGGCTTGCCCTCGGCGGGGCCCGCGTTTAGCGTGGCACCACAACAACAACGCCGGTTGCCGGTCAAGGCATCGGCGAGGGGCCCTGGGGAGGAAAGTGATGCGCTCGAAGCTCGTCTTCGGAATTGCTTTGGCGTTTGCCGCCGCGAGTCAGGCCGCCGCGCCGGCGCTGGCCCAGAAGCAGGGCGGCACGCTGCGCATCTACCATCGCGACAACCTGCCGAGCGGCTCGATCCACGAGGAAGCCACCATCTCCACGGTGCAGCCCTTCATGGGCGTGTTCAACAACCTCGTCGTCTACGACCAGCAGAAGCCGCTGAACACGCCCGAGACCATCGTGCCCGACCTCGCCGACAGCTGGGCCTGGGACGCGACCAACACCAAGCTCACGTTCAAGCTGCACCAGGGCGTCAAGTGGCACGACGGCAAGCCGTTCACCGCCAAGGACGTGCAGTGCACGTGGAACAAGCTGACGGGCAAGGACCCCGACGACTTCCGCAAGAACCCGCGCGCCATCTGGTGGCACAACCTCAAGGAAGTGACGGTCAACGGCGACTACGAGGTGACCTTCGTCCTCAACCGGCCGCAGCCGTCGTTCCTGTCGCTGTTCGCCTCGGGCTACACGCCCGTCTATCCCTGCCACGTGTCGACCAAGGACATGCGCACCAATCCCATCGGCACGGGGCCGTTCAAATTCGTCGAGTTCAAGCGCGGCGACACGGTGAAGTTCGCGCGCAACCCCGACTACTTCAAGAAGGGCAAGCCCCACGTCGACGCTATCGAGTGGAAGGTGATCGAGAACCGCTCGACGCGCATCCTCGCGTTCGTGGCCGGCGAGTTCGACATGACATTCGGCACCGACGTGACGATCCCCCTGCTCAAGGATGTCAACTCCCAGGCGCCGAAGGCCGTGTGCGAGGTCGCCCCGACGTACGTCTCGATCAACCTGATCATCAATCCCAAGACTGCGCCGTTCAACGATCCCAAGATCCGCAAGGCGATGGCGCTGGCCCTCGATCGCAAGGCGTTCATCGATATCCTGAGCAACGGCAAGGACGATATCGCGGGGGTCATGCTGCCTCCGCCGGAGGGCAAGTGGGGAATGCCGCCGGAAGTCCTGCAAACACTGCCTGGATATGCCGCGGACGTGGAGAAGAGCCGCGCCGAGGCACGCAAGATCATGGAAGGCCTCGGCTACAGCGAGGCCAAGCCGCTGCCCGTCAAGGTTTCGACGCGCAACATCGCCGTCTATCGCGACCCGGCCGTCATCCTCATCGATCAGCTCAAGAAGGTTCATATCGCCGGCGAGCTGGATGTCGTCGATACCAGCATCTGGCATGCCAAGGTGACGCGCGGCGAATACTCGGTCGGCCTGAACCTCACCGGGGTAAGTGTCGATGATCCCGACGTGAACCTCTACGAGAACTACAGCTGCAACTCCGAGCGCAACCTGACCAAGTACTGCAACAAGGAGGTGGACGCGCTCATCGACAAGCAATCGCAGGAACTCGACGTCGAGAAGCGCAAGCAGATCGTATGGGAGATCGAGAGAAAGCTCGCCGAGGACCTCGCCCGGCCGATCATCTCCTACCAGCGGTCGGCCACCTGCTGGCAGCCCTACGTGAAAGGCTTCGTGCTGCACCACAACAGCATCTACAACAACTGGCGCTACGAGGACGTCTGGCTGGACAAGTGAGAGTCCCGACCCTCTCCCCGCAAGCGGGGAGAGGGAGTTCGCCACACCAAGGAAGGCCAGGAGACCTGAAGTGGGAGCCTACATCGCCCGCCGCCTGCTCCTGATGCTCGTGACCTTGATCGGCATGTCGATGCTGATCTTCGTGATGCTGCGCCTCGTGCCCGGCAACATCACGGACATCATCTTCGACTCCGCGGGCTTCGTGAACCCGGCGGCAAAGAAGAAGATCGAGCACCAGCTCGGGCTCGACCAGCCGATCGCCGTCCAGTACGTCAACTGGATCGGCGGGCTGATGCGCGGCGACCTCGGCTACGCCTACGTGTCGGAGAAGCCGGCCATCGACGAGATCCTGCCGCGCATCCCCGTCACCGCCAAGCTGGCCGGCCTCGCGCTCGTCTTCGCCACGCTGTTCGGCGTGCCGCTGGGCGTCGTCAGCGCCGTGCGCCAGAACACGACACTCGACTACGTGCTCAGGGTGATAAGCCTGAGCGGGCTATCGCTGCCTTCATTCTGGCTCGGCCTGCTGATCCTGATGGCTTTCGTCCAGTTCCTGGGCTGGATCCCAATCTACAAGAGCAACCCCGCCAGCGTGTGGGAGGAGATCGCGCTGCTCAGCATCCCCGCGGCAGCTGTCGGCTTCCGCAGCTCGGCCCTCGTCATGCGGCTCACGCGCTCGTCCATGCTGGAGGTGCTGCGCCAGGACTATATCCGCACCGCGCGGGCGAAGGGCGCATCCGAGACCTCGGTCAACTACGACCACGCGCTGCGCAACGCGGTGCTGCCGGTGGTCACCATCATCGGCATCGAGGCGGCCTTCCTGATCGGCGGCCTGATCGTCACCGAGACCGTCTTCAACATTCCAGGCGTCGCCCGCTTCCTGGTGGAGGCGATCCGCTGGCGCGACTATCCGATCGTGCAGAACCTCGTGATGTTCATCGCGGTAATCGTGGTGTTCGTGAACTTCATCGTCGACCTGTTGTACGTCGTGCTCGATCCGCGCATCAAGTACGAGGGATAGGAGCCAAGTGGCGGTCATCGATCACGATGCCGAGCTGGCCCGAGCGGGAGCCAACGTCCATGGCTGGCTCGGGGCGCTGCTGTTCTTCGTGCGCCGCTATCCGCTGGGGGCCATCGGCGCGGTGATCATGGCGGCATTCCTGGCCATGGCGATGTTCGCTCCCAACATCGCCACCTTCGATCCCCTCACCACGAATGCGCGCATCTCGTTGGCGCCGCCCGGCGGGGAGCACTTGCTGGGCGCGGACTTCATGGGCCGCGACGTGTTCGCCCGCATCGTCTACGGCGCGCGCATCTCGCTCGCCGTCAGCGTCGGGGCGACGGTGCTGGGCTGCCTCGTCGGCGTGACGATCGGGCTGATGTCCGGCTTCTTCGGCGGCTGGTTCGACCTTCTCGTGCAGCGGCTCATGGACATCATGCAGTCCCTGCCGCTCCTGGTGATGGCACTCGTCATGGCGGCCTCGCTCGGGCCGTCGCTGACCAACACCATCATCGCCATCGCCATTCCTCTGGTGCCCAACGTGGCGCGCATCATCCGCTCCAACACGCTGTCGCTGCGGGAGATGCCGTTCGTGGAGGCGGCGCGCGCCATCGGCATGACGGAGACGCGCATCGCCGTCGTGCACGTGCTGCCCAACACGCTGGCCCCGCTCATCGTGCTGGCAACCGCCCAGCTGGGCTCCGCCATCCTGGTCGAGTCGGCGCTGGCCTTCCTGGGCCTCGGCGTGCCCGAGCCCCACCCATCGTGGGGGCGCATGCTCTCCGAGTCGGCCGCCGAGTACGTGCGCACGGCACCCTGGCTCGTGATCTTCCCCGGCATCGCCATCAGCGCCGTGGTGTTCGGCACCAACCTGTTCGGCGACGCCATCCGCGACATCCTCGACCCGCGGCAGCGCCTCTGATGTCGGCCCCGCTTGCCATGCCCGTGGACGGCGAGACGCGGCAGGCAGCGCGCGCGAGCCCGCACGTGCTGGAGGTCGAGGGCCTGCAGACCTACTTCTACACGCGCGCGGGGCTGGTCAAGGCGGTGGACGGGGTGTCGTTCGCGCTGAGGCGGGGCGAGACGCTGGCGATCGTGGGCGAATCGGGCTGCGGCAAGAGCGTCACGGCCCTCTCGCTGATGCGCCTGATCGCCGATCCGCCGGGACGCATCGTCGGGGGCTCGATCAGGCTCGACGGCGTCGATCTGCTGGGGCTCGACGCGGAGGCCATGCGCGCGGTGCGCGGCAACCAGATCTCCATGGTGTTCCAGGAGCCGATGACGTCGCTCAACCCGGTCATGACCATCGGCCGGCAGATCGGCGAGGCGGTAATGCTGCACCAGCAGCTGTCGCAGAAGGCGGCGCTGGCGCGTGCGGTCGAGATGCTGCAGCTCGTGGGCATCCCCGAACCCAAACAGCGCGTCAAGGATTACCCGCACCAGCTGTCGGGCGGCATGCGCCAGCGCGCGATGATCGCCATGGCGCTCGCCTGCAATCCCAAGGTGCTGATCGCGGACGAGCCCACTTCGGCGCTCGACGTCACCATCCAGGCGCAGATCCTCGACCTCGTCGGCAAGCTGCAGCGCGAGCTCGGCACGGCCGTGATCCTCATCACGCACGACCTGGGCGTCGTGGCCGAGACGGCCGAGCGGGTGATCGTGATGTATGCCGGGCGGAAGGTGGAAGAGGCCTCGGTGGAGGAGCTGTTCGCGCGCCCGCTGCACCCCTATACGCGCGGCCTCATGAACTCCATCCCGCGCCTCGCCCTGATGCGGCGCGAGGGTGCCGCGGAGGAGCGCCTGCAGGAGATCCCCGGCGTGGTGCCGGCGCTCAGCAACCTGCCGCAAGCCTGCACGTTCGCGCCGCGCTGCGCCTTCGCCGACGACAAGTGCCGCGGGCAGTTCCCGCCCTACCAGGAGAAGGCGCCCGGCCACTGGGCCGCGTGCTGGCACTCCGACAAGCTCGCCGGGGCGGCCGATGCTCGATGACGCGCCGCCGCCGGTGCTGGAGGTCGCGGGCCTCTCCAAGCACTTCCCCGTGCGCAAGGGGCTGCTGCGGCGCACGGTGGGGCACGTCTATGCCGTCGACGACGTGAGCTTCTCCATCGGCCGGGGAGAGACGCTGGGGCTCGTCGGCGAGTCGGGCTGCGGCAAGACCACCGTGGGCCGCACCATCCTGCGCCTGATCGAGCCCACGGCCGGTGCCATCCGCCTCGACGGCCGCGACGTGACCCGGCTCGGCAAGATGGAGATGCGCCCGTTCCGGCGGCAGATGCAGATCATCTTCCAGGACCCGTTCTCCTCGCTGAACCCGAGGAAGCGCGCGGGCGACATCGTCGGCGAGCCGCTCAAGGTGCACGGTCTGGCGACGGGCGAGGCGCGGCGCCAGCGGGTGGCGGAGCTGTTCGAGCGCGTGGGGCTGAGGCGCGCGCAGATGGACAACTTCCCGCACCAGTTCTCCGGTGGCCAGCGCCAGCGCATCGGTGTGGCGCGCGCGCTCGCCCTGAACCCCAGGCTCATCATCGGCGACGAGCCGGTGTCTGCGCTCGACGTGTCGATCCAGGCCCAGGTGATCAACCTGCTGATGGACCTGCAGCGCGACCTGAAGCTGTCCTACCTCTTCATCTCGCACAACCTGGCGGTGGTCGAGCACATCAGCCACCGCATCGCCGTCATGTACCTGGGCCGCATCGTCGAGTACACGGACAAGGTCACCCTGTTCACGCGGCCGCTCCATCCCTACACCGAGGCGCTGCTGGCAGCGGTGCCCGTGCCCGACCCCAAGATCAAGCGCATCAAGCGCGTGGTGCAGGGCGACGTGCCGAGCCCGCTCAAGCCGCCGCCGGGCTGCCGCTTCCACACCCGCTGCCCCTACGCCGAGGCGCGCTGCCGGCAAGAGGTGCCGGCGCTGCGCGAGGTGGAGACCGGGCACCTGGTGGCGTGCCACTTGCGGTGACCTTTGCCTCCCCCCTCCAGGGGGGCAAACTCGCGGTCCGCTGTCTTGGTGGGTCATCGCTGGCACTGCAAAGAACGGACGTCGTATGACCATCGTGATAGCCGGCGCTCATCCGCGGTGTGCCGGGGTCCGGATGCGGCGAGCCTGGGCGTTCGGAGCCCATCAGCAAACCCAGGTCAGCCGGGCTCACGAGCGCCCAGCTCCTTCTATCCGACGCAAATCCTCGAGCGGAGAGCCGCTGCGAGGGCAGTGGTGTCGGCGGAGGCGTAGGGTGCAATAGGCGAAGCCGTATTGCACCGATCTGTCGTCGCTCGGCGCAATACGGCTGACGCCTATTGCGCCCTACCCGCGCAGCGCCTCGAGCTTGTGCTTATCCACGGGCGCCAGGTTCACCGACTCGCCGCAGCCGCAGGAGCCGGTCTGGTTGGGGTTGGAGAAGACGAACTGGGCGGAGAGCTTGTCGGTCTTGTAGTCCATCTCCGTGCCGAGCAGGTACATGACCGCCTTGGGGTCGATGAGCACGCGGGCGCCGTTGTGCTCCACCACCTCGTCGAAGCGCTGCTGCTCGGCGGCCCAGTCGAGCGTGTATTCCATGCCGGCGCAGCCGCCCTTCTTGACGCCGATGCGCAGGCCAGCGGCGCCAGCGCCCTGGCTGGCCATGATGGACTTGATGCGCTCGGCCGCCCTGTCGGTGAGCTTCATCACCTGCGGCCGGGGTCTTGGCGTGCTCATGTCGCTTCTCGTGACGTCGTCGCGGATTTGAGACCCGACTTGGGGACTCGGATATGCCGAATATAGGGTGATTTCTCCCCGAAAGCGAGATGTCAGCTGTGAGGGTCCCAGCTGCGCCGCTTGAAATCTCGAATGATTTCAAACGCTGCGTTGCGCCCCGGCAGGCCCGTGACCCCGCCGCCGGGGTGGGCGCCGGAGCCGCACAGGTAGAGCGCGGAGAGCGGCATGCGGTGGTCGGCATGACCCAGCACGGGCCGGGCACTGTAGAGCTGGTCGAGCGTGAGCTGGCCGTGGAAGATGTCGCCGTCGACGAGGCCGAAGCGGCGCTCCAGATCGAGCGGCGAGAGCACCTGGCGGGCGAGGATGCTGGCCCTGAAGTTGGGGGCGTGCCGGCCGACCGTCTCGATCACCAGATCGGCGAATTGGTCCTTGGCATCGTCCCAGCTCCGCCCATCGGGCAAGTGCGGCGCGACGTGCTGCACGAACAGGCTCGCGACGTGCCGGCCGGCGGGCGCAAGGGTGGCGTCGAGGGTGGAGGGGATCAGCATCTCCACCACCGGCTCGCGCGACCAGCCGTGGGCGCGGGCATCGAGATAGGCGCGCTCCAGGTAGCCGAGCGTCGGGCCGATGATGATGCCCGAGCCGTGGTGGTCGCTGGGCGCCTTGCCCGGACGGCAGGTGAAATCCGGCAGCTCGGAGAGGGCGACGTTCATGCGGAACGTGCCGGAACCCGATTTGAGGCCGGTGAAGCGGCGATGGAGATCGGGCGCGATGGCGCCGTCCGGAACGAGATCGCGGAA
Source organism: Hyphomicrobiaceae bacterium (assembly GCA_035652635.1). GTDB lineage: Bacteria > Pseudomonadota > Alphaproteobacteria > Rhizobiales > Hyphomicrobiaceae > AWTP1-13. The sequence continues at coordinate 40,996 of DASRDL010000143.1, forward strand.
GAGCAGCTTGGGGGGAACGTTGGCCGCAACCGCGCGCGCGGCGATCTCCTCGCCCGACCGCAGGCGCACGCCGCGCGCCTGGCCGGCCTCCACCATGACCGCAGCGACCTCCGCGTCCGTGCGGATGACGGCGCCGCGCTCCTGGGCGGCGCGCGCCATGGCCTCACTGATGGCGCCCATCCCGCCGATCGCGTGCCCCCACACGCCCGGCTTGCCGTTGACCTCGCCGAAGCAGTGGTGGAGCAGCACGTAGGCCGTGCCGGGGGTGAAGGGGCTGGCGTAAGCGCCGACGATGCCGTCAAAGGCAAAAGCCGCCTTGACGGCCTCGCTCTCGAACCAGCCGCCGAGGAAATCACCGGCACTCTTGGTCAGGAGATCGAGGAGCAGGCGCTTGTCGGGTAGCGAGAGCGCAAGCAGCCGCCGGCCGAGGCCGGCACCGGCGATGAGCTCAAGGAGGCCGCCGCCGGCGTTGGGCGGCCGCCGCAGCGCGAGCGCGCGCAGGAGCGAGGCTGCACGATCGAGCGCTGCGTCGTAGGCCGGCAGCCGCTCCGCATCCCTGGCCGAGAAGGCGGCAATCGCCCGCTGCCGGTTGGCGAGGCCGTAGGACATCAGCAGATAGCGGCGCTCGTCCAACGGCCAGAAGTTGGCGGCGGGGCGCTCGACAATGCGGAGCCCGTGGCGGGCAAGCTCGAGGTCGGCGATCACCCTCGGGTTGAGGAGGCTCACGGTGTAGGCCGCCACCGAGTTGCGGAAGCCCGGATGGAACTCCTCCGTCAGCGCCGCGCCGCCGATCGCTGCATTCTTCTCGAGCACGACGACGCGCAGCCCGGCGCCCGCCAGATAGGCAGCGCAGGTGAGGCCGTTGTGGCCCCCGCCGATGATGGCGACGTCGCAGGTGACGTGGGTCATATCCCAATTGTGCGAGACGGTTTGGCCTCGGGCAAATGCGACATTGAACGGCTGGCGCCCGCAATGCTAGGAGGCAAAGCGCATGCGCGGAGAGGAAGAAGAATGTCGAAGCCTGGCCTGCTCAATACCGGTCCGATGATGAGCCTGATCGAGGAGGGGCTCGAGGCGGCGTTCGTCGTGCATCGCCTGCAGCAGGCGACGGATGCCGAGTCGCTGCTCAAAAGGATCGCGCCCGACGTGCGCGCCATCTGCACGGGCGGACACACCGGCGTGCGGACCGATGAGGCCCTCATGGCACGCTTCCCCGGTCTCAAGGTCATCGGCAACTTCGGCGTCGGCTATGACACCATCGACATCCCGGCGGCGGCGGCCCGCGGCATCGTCATCACCAACACGCCCGACGTGCTGACCGAGGAGGTGGCCGACACCGCCATCGGGCTGCTGCTCGCCACCGTGCGCGAGTTCTACGATGCCGAGAAGTGGCTGCGCGACGGGCGCTGGCCCAAAGAGGGCGACTACCGCCTGACTGCCTCGCTGCGCGACCGCAGCGTCGGCATCGCCGGCTTCGGCCGCATCGGCAAGGCGATCGCGCGCCGGCTGGAGGCGTTCGGGCTCACGGTGAGCTATTTCGGGCGCAACCCGCAGGCGGGCGTGAGCAACCGCTACTACAAGGACCTCGTCGCCATGGCGCGCGACGTCGACACGCTGATCGTGGTGACCCCAGGCGGGCCGGCGACCACCAACCTCGTCAACGCCGCGGTGCTGGAGGCGCTGGGACCGCGCGGCGTGCTGATCAACGTGGCACGCGGCTCGGTGGTAGACGAGGCGGCGCTGATCGCCGCGCTCAGGGCGCGCAAGATCTGGCGGGCCGGCCTCGATGTGTTCGTGGGCGAGCCCAACGTCAATCCGGCGCTGCTCGCGCTCGACAACGTCACGCTCCTGCCGCATGTCGGCTCGGCCTCGAACTACACGCGCGACGCCATGGGCCAGCTGGTGGTGGACAACCTCCTCGCCTTCGCCGCCGGCAAGCCGCCGCTGACCCCGGTGCCGGAGACGCCGTTCAGGGGGTGGTAGGGTGGTAGGGTGCAAAAGCGAAGCGCATTGCACCGGAATTCGGGTAGATCGGCGCAATACGGCTTCGCCTCTTGCGCCCTACGCGTCGCGTTCGCCGTAGGTGGCGTGGTCGGCTAAGGCCTTTTCGAATTCCGCATAGCTCGTGGGGGCCGCGTAATCGCGCATGTCCCGATGGAATGACGAGAACGGCCAGTCCTCGGGATTGGCGGCCAGCCCATGCTTGATCGGATTGAACCAGCAGTATTCGACATGATGGCGGTAGTCCCGCTCGTTGCGGATGAGGTGCTCCCAGTAGCGTCGCTGCCAGATGCCGCGTTCGCCTCGCGCCCTGCGTGTCGCGGTGAGCCATTCTCCCTTGGGAACGGATTTCGAGAACAAGATCTTGATGAGGCGCCACCGCTTGGAGAAATCATGGTCGTCATCCGGCAGCGTCCAGATTGCATGGAGGTGGTCAGGAAGCACAACCATGGCGTCGATGTGGAAGGGATGGCGTTCGCTCGCTGTTCGAACCGCAGCTCTCAAGGCATCGATGCGTTCGGTCAGCAGGCGGCTTCGCCGATCGAACAGGTTCACAGTGAAGAACCAGCACCCGCCAGGAACAAACGCGCGACGATAGTTCGGCATGCCCCATGTACGCCGCGGCGACGGCCCAACGCAATGCGCCGGAAGCCCGTAGGGTGCAAAAGCGGAGCGCATTGCACCGACTTGGCCGTTGATCGGCGCAATACGGCTTCGCCTCTTGCGCCCTACGCGCTGCCCCCCGTGCCGAGGACGCCGCTCAAAGGTTTGTCGGGTGCGAAAGCGGAGCGCATTGCACCGAATTACCCGATGATCGGCGCAATGCGGCTTCGCCTCTTGCGCCCTACGCGCCGGCGTAGCGGTGGAGGTTGGTGCCCTCGTTGCGCAGCCAGTTCTTGGCTTCCTCGAGGAGGGGAACGCTGTCGGCCACCAGCTTCCAGAAGCGCGGCCCGTGGTTCATCTCGAGGAGATGGGCGACCTCGTGCGCGGCGACGTAATCGAGCACGTAAGCCGGGGCGAGGATGAGCCGCCAGGAGAACGACAGGTAGCCGCTGGCCGAGCAGGAGCCCCAGCGGGTGGTCTGGTCGCGCAGGCTGATGTGCCGGGCGCGCACGCCGAGCTTGGCCGCATGGGAGGCAACGCGCGCACCGAGGTCCCTGTGCGCCTCGGCGATGAGCCAGTCCTTGAGCCGGCGGGGAGCATGCTCCGGCCGGCCGGCAACCTCCAGGCGTCCCGTGCCCCGAGGAGGTGTCTCGACCCTCACCACCGGAGCGCCGCGCGTCTGCCCCGAGTGGAAGATGCGATGCGGGCGCCCCCGCAGCGGAATGACAGCCCCGTCGACGAGGGGCACCGGCTCCGGCACGCGGCCCAGACGGTCGCGCACCCAGTCGGCGTGAGTCTTGAGAAACCGGTCGGCGTCCTCGATGCGGCAGGTCGACGGCAGCGTCATCACCACGGCGCGGCGCGTCTTGCTCACCCGAAGCGTGAGCCGCCGCGCGCTCGCATTCCTCCGCACCTCGACCGGCACGCCGATGCCTTCAACGCTGAGCGCGACGGTTCTCGCCCCCTTCTTGCTGCTCGATCGCACTGTTCTTGCCCTCTCTGCGAAACGACTCCCGCGCAAAGGGCGCCTACCAAGCGCACCACTGACGCAGACTGCACACGATTCCCGCTACCCTGGCCTAGCAAATAATTGTGGTGCGCACAGCCCCGATTGGGGTGGCACGTTCCCGCATGTTGCGCTGGGGCGACAGACTGCCGGGCGCGCCTTGACAACTGGTTAGCGCCTCACTCGGCGGCGAAGCTGAAGGCGAGGCTCTCGAACTCCTGCGGACGCCGTCCGCGCCGTGGCATCGTCGCCATGTGCTCCAGCTGCGCGATGGTGAGCGCGGTGTCCGCGCACGGATCGTGCGCGCGCATGAACTTCGCCATGCGCGGGGCGATCTCGGTGCGGAAGCGCGAGCCGTTGAAGACGCCGTAATGGCCGACCTTGGGGCACTCGAAGTGGGCCTTGCGCTCGGGCGCGATGTTGACGCACAGATCGAGCGCGGCGCGGCATTGGCCGGTGCCGGTGATGTCGTCCTTCTCGCCCTCGACCGTCATCAGCGCCGGGCGCCGGATGGCTGCGAGGTCCACAGGCCGGCCGCGCGACGTCATCAGCCCGCGCGGCATCAGGTGCTGCACGAACACGGTATCGACGGTTTGCAGGTAGAACTCCGCCGTGAGGTCCATTACCGCCAGATATTCGTCATAGAACTCGCGGTGCTTCTCGGCCGAGTCGCCGTCGCCGCGCACCAGGTGCAGGAACATGTCTTTGTGCGCCTGCATGTGCCGGTCGAGGTTCATGGTCATGAAGCCCGACAGCTGCAGGAAGCCCGGATAGACCTGCCGGCCGCGCCCCGGGCAGGGCCACGGCACGTTGGTGATGACGTTGCGGCGGAACCAGTCGGTGCCGCGCTTCTCGGCCAGCGTGTTGACCACGGTGCGATTGATGCGGGTGTCGACCGGGCCGCCGGCAAGGATCAGCGTCAGGGGCACGGCCGGGTCGCCCTCAGCCTCCATGAGCGCGGTGGCCGCCAGCACCGGCACGGAGGGCTGGCAGACGGCGAACACGTGCACGTCGCCGCCGAAGAAGCGGAACATGGCGGCCATGGTGTCGATGTAGTCGTCGAGGTCGAAGCGGCCGTCCGAGAGCGGCACGTTGCGCGCATCCTGCCAGTCGGTGATGTAGACCTCGTGCTCGGGCAGGAACGTCTCGACGGTGCCGCGCAGAAGCGTGGCGAAGTGGCCGGAGACGGGCGCCACCAAGAGAAGGCGCGGATCCTGCGCGGCGCGGGCGGGCGCGATGTCGCGCTTGAAGTGGACGAGGCGGCAGAACGGCGTCTGCCACACCACCTCCTCGGTCACGGCGACGGAGCGTCCGCCGACGCGCGTGCTGGAGATGCCGAATTCGGGCTTGGAATAGCGGCGGGTGGCGCGCTCGAAGACCTCGCAGGCGGCTACCGCGCTGCGGCCCACGGGGGTGTGGGTGAGCGGATTGAGCGGGTTGAAGAACAGCCGGCAGGAATCGGCTGCCGCCCGGGCGGGCCTGAAGGCAGCCCGGCCGAACTCATACCACTGGTAGAGCAGCACGTGTGTGTCCCCGGTATTGGTCCCTCGTGCGTCGCTGGAATCCGGGTCGCCGTTGAGCCCGGCGCTGCCTCGGATGCGGCAAGTGTTCCAAACTTCGCACCGATAGACACAGGAGAGTGCACTGATTCGTCATTTTGGTAAAAAGCTCGTGTTCTTGATGCCACATGGGTGTGCCCCTGCCGCCCTCCTAGGGGCTCCTCAGCATACCTGCCAAGCGCTCCGCCATGACATCGGCGCTCGTGGCATGCGTGAAGTGCCCGCGGTATTTGCCGTCCGGCCCCATGACGTAGATGATCGAGGAGTGATCCATGGTGTAGCCCGCAGTCGACTTAGGGTCCGGCACCTTCTTGACGTAGACGCGGTAGGCCCTGGCGGCGTCCTCGATCTCCTTCGGCGAGCCGGTGAGGCCGACGAGGCGCGGATGAAAGCTCTTCACGTACATGGCGAGTTGGGCGGGCGTGTCGCGCTCGGGGTCGATGGTGATGAGCACCGGCGTGATGCGCTCGGCCTCAGGCCCCAGCTTATCGAGCGCCGCCGCCATCACCTGCAGTGCCGTGGGGCACACGTCGGGGCAGAAGGTGAAGCCGAAATAGACGAGCATGAACTTGCCGCGGAAATCCTGGTCGGTGACGCGGCGGCCGGTCTGGTCGGTGAGCGTGAAGGGGCCCCCCACCAAGGCCTGCCCCACGGAATGCATCGCCAGGGGCGACAGCAGCCGCTCGCGCGCGGCCGGAAAGACGGCGAGCGCCGCGACGCCGCCGAGGGCGAAGCCGGCGAGGATGTAGAGCGCCAGCCGCACGCCGGACAACGATATGGCAACCGGGATCTTCATTCGCCCATCTGGACCAGGGTGCCGTTGATGCGGGCACTCCGCAGGAAGTAGGCGAAGGTGGCGCAGCCGGCGAGGAAGTAGACGACGTTGAGAGCGAGCGCCGCGACCATGAGGTGGCCCTGGAAGACACCGTCGAGGACGATGGCGCGCAGCCCCTCGAATACGTAGGTCGGGGGAAGGGCGAGCGCAACCGGCTGCAGCCAGCCGGGGAGCGCGGAGACGGGGTAGTAGACGCAGCACAGGGGCAGGAACACGAAGACGATGAGCCAGGCGAAGCTCTCAGCACCCAGTCCCCAGCGCAGCACGACACCGGTCGAGACGAGCCCGAGCGACCAGCTCATGATGATCAGGTTGGCGAACAGCGCCGCGAAGGCGAACCCGAGACTCAGCACGTTGAAGCCGAAGAAGAGGTAGGCCAGCACCGCCACGGGCACCATGGCCACCAGCAGCTTGATGAGGCTGACGGCCATCAGCGCGGCGATGAGCTCGGAGGGCCTGAGCGGGCTCATCATGAGGTGACCGAGATTGCGCGACCAGATCTCCTCCAGGAAGGCCACGGCGAAGCCGAGCTGGCTGCGCACCAGGATGTCCCACAAGAGCACGGCGCCGATGAAGAGGCCGGCCGCCTTGGCAGCGAAGCTCGCGGTCTGGGCGAGATAGCCCTGCAGGAAGCCCCACATGAGCATCTGCACCAGCGGCCAGTAGACGAGCTCGGCCGTGCGCGGCCAGGACGAGCGGATGACGTACCAGTAGCGCAGCACCAGGCCGTAGACGCGGCGCGCGGAGGCTGCGAGCGTCGCCTGCTCGCCGAGCAGCGGGGCATGGAGCCCATCAGGCGCGCGCGCCGTCATGAGGAGCGCTCCGCATCCTCAGGGCCCTCCGCGCCGCGGCGCGCGATGGCGAGGAACACCTCCTCGAGATTGGCGCGACCGAAGCGCTTGATGAGCTCGGCCGGCGTCTCGTCGGCGATCAGCCGGCCCTTCTCCAGCATGAGCACGCGATCGGCGAGACGCTCGACCTCGGCCATGTTGTGGGAGGCGAGCACCACCGTGGCCGCCCGCCCGCGGCAGTAGAGCTCGAGCTTGGACCGCACCCAGTCGGCGGTGTCGGGATCGAGCGAGGCGGTGGGCTCGTCGAGCAGCAGCAGCTCGGGCTCGTTGAGGAGCGCCTTGGCGAGGCTCACGCGCGTCTTCTGGCCCGCGGAGAGCTTGCCGTAGGGCCGGTCCAGCAGCTCGGCCAGCCTGAACTCGTCCGCCATCTCGGCGATGCGCCCCTTCAGGTCGCGCACGCCGTAGAGCCTGGCGAACACCTCGAGGTTCTGCCGCACGGTGAGGCGCATCGGCACGTCGACATAGGGGCTCTCGAAGTTCATCCGGTGCAGCACCTTGTGGCGCTCGCGCGCCATGTCGGCGCCGAACACGCGTGCCTCGCCGGCAGTGGGCACCACGAGCCCCATCAGCATGGAGATGGTGGTGGTCTTGCCCGCCCCGTTGCCGCCCAGGAGCGCGGTGATCGAGCCGCGCGCCAGGCTGAACGTGATGCCGTCGACGGCGGCGATCTCGCGGTAGACCTTGCGCAGGTCCCGCACGGCGACGGGTGGCGGGACGGCGCCACTGCTCTGCAGCATCGTCTTTTGCATCGGACGTGGTAGCCTGAGAATGCGCCGCACTGGCAGGATCGTGCGGGTTTCGGTCTCGGCGCTATGTTCTATCTGGGATAGAAAGCTGCGCAAGGCAAGCTTCGGGACCTAGGCGCCCGGCGAGACCTAACCCCCGGAAGGACGAACGGACAATGGCCATCCTTCAGGCCGAACGCCACAGGACCGAGCCGAGCCAGAGCCGGCTGCGCCTGCAGACCGCCGTGCGGCTGCGCTGGTTCGGGGTGATCGGCCAGCTGGTGACGGTCTGCTTCGTCTACCTCATCCTCGACTACCCGCTCCCGTTCGGGATCTGCCTCGCCTTCATCGCCCTGTCGGCGTGGCTCAACGTCTTCCTGCGCATCATCTACCCTGCCCGCACGCGGCTGAGCTCGGTATTCGCCACCTGCCTGCTCGCCTACGACATCCTGCAGCTCGCCGCCCTCCTCTACCTGACGGGCGGCATCGAGAACCCGTTCACCTTCCTGCTCGTGGCGCCGGTGACGGTGTCCGCCGCCACCCTGCCGCCGCGCAACACGATCGCGCTCGGGCTCGTCGGCGCGGCGGCCACGGTGCTGCTCTTGATCTATCACCTGCCGCTGCCGTGGCAGCGCTATGCGCCGTTCGAGCTGCCGATGCTCTACAAGCTCGGCCTCCTGGCCTCCGTGCTGTCGGGCATGATCTTCCTGGCCCTCTACGTGTGGCGCCTCGCCAAGGAGGGCCGGCAGATGGCGGATGCGCTGGCCGCCACCGAGATGGTGCTGGCGCGGGAGCAGCAGCTGCACGCGCTCGACGGCCTGGCGGCGGCGGCGGCGCACGAGCTGGGCACGCCGCTCTCCACCATCGCCGTGGTCGCCAAGGAGCTGGCGAGAGACGTGCCGAAAGGGAGCCAGCTCGCCGAGGACGTGACGCTGCTGCAGACCCAGGCCATGCGCTGCCGGGAGATCCTGCGCAAGCTGACGCGAGCCCCCACGGAGCCGGACCCACTGCACGCGCGCCTGAGCATCACCCAGCTGCTGGACGAAGCGGCCGCGCCCTACCGGGGCTTCAGCGCCGAGCTCATCCTCACCGCGGCCGCCGAGCCGGGGGCGGAGGGGGCGGCCCTGCACGAGCCCGTGGGCGAGCGTCGCCCTGGCGTGCTGCACGGGCTCGGCAACCTCATCGAGAACGCGGTGGACTTCGCCGACGCCCGCGTCGAGATCAGGGCGACGTGGTCGGCGCGCGAGGTCGTCATCGAGATCGCCGACGACGGTCCCGGCATCCCCCCCGACGTCATGGACGCGCTGGGAGAGCCTTACATAACGACGCGTCCCGCGCGGCCCCGCGGTCCGTCAAAGGATGGCGGACCTTCGGGCCTCGGCCTCGGCTTCTTCATAGCCAAGACCCTGCTGGAGCGCTCCGGCGCCACGGTGACGCTCGACAACCGGGACCGGCCGAAGCACGGCGCCGTCGTCACGGTGAGCTGGCCGCGGGAGGTGTTCGAGACGAAGCGGGCTGCCGCCTCGGGCTTCACGGCAAGGCCGGCTGAGCCTCAGCACATGGATTTGGACCGCAGCATTCATTAAGAAGTCTGCCGGGCGCAGGCTTGGGGCCCATCGGCGGGCCGGATATACTGCGGTGGAGCTGGAGATACGGACGTGACGGAAGACTTTGCATTCAGGCCGGACGAGCTGCCGGAGGACCGTTCGCTCATCCTGGTGGACGATGATCGGGCCTTCGTGCTGCGGCTGGCACGCGCCATGGAGACGCGCGGTTTCGAGGTTCGCACCGCCCACTCGGTGGCGGAGGGCATGGAGCTGATACGCCAGAAGGCGCCGGCGTTCGCCATCGTCGACATGCGCCTGGAGGACGGCAACGGCCTCGACGTGCTGGCGGAGCTTTCCAAGCTTCGCCCCGGCGCGCGCAGCATCGTGCTCACCGGCTACGGCAACATCGCCACGGCGGTGACGGCGGTGAAGCTCGGTGCCGTCGACTACCTGGCCAAGCCCGCCGACGCCGACGAGGTGACGGACGCGCTGCTGGCCCCGCCCAACGAGAAGGCACCCCCGCCGGAGAACCCCATGTCGGCCGACCGGGTGCGGTGGGAGCACATCCAGCGCGTCTACGAGCTGTGCAACCGCAATGTCTCGGAGACGGCCCGGCGCCTCAACATGCACCGGCGCACGCTGCAGCGCATCCTGGCCAAGCGCGCCCCGAAGTAGGGTCGCGATCCCGCGCACCGTTTACTGCCATTGATCCTGCGCAAAGCGGGCCTCCCGGCACCGGGCAACGCTGCCGGCGATGGACGGAGGCGTGCCATGCCCGCCGCATGAGCGACGGCTGCGGGGAGCATTGCTCGTCTCTGTCCGTCATGCCCGCCGCGCCGTGCCGAACGGCCTCGCACGCCGCAACCGCGAGCTGGCGGGATCGAACGAGACGGGAGGAAGGACAACATGGCGGAAGAGGTCTTTCGCTTCGCCGACGAGCTGGGCCCGGAGAAGATCCTCCACATCTGGGAGCCGCGCCTCGGCCTCAAGGCTATCGTCGTGGTCGACAACACCGCGGCCGGCCCGGCCATCGGCGGCACGCGCATGGCGCCGGACGTGAGCGCCGAGGAGTGCTTCCGGCTCGCGCGCGCCATGACGTTCAAGAACGCGGCGGCCGGTCTGCCGCACGGCGGCGCCAAGTCGGTAATCTTCGGCGACCCATCGATGCCGGCGCCCGACAAGGAGCGGCGGGTGCGCGCCTTCGCAGCCGCCATACGCCGCGTCGAGGAGTATGTGCCCGGGCCGGACATGGGCACCAACGAGACCGCCATGGCCTGGGTGAAGGACGAGATCGGCCGCTGCGTCGGCCTCCCGCGCGAGGTGGGCGGCATCCCCCTCGACGAGATCGGCGCCACCGGCCTGGGCCTGGCCGTAGCGGCGGAAGCCGCGCAGGAGTTCTCCGGCGTCCGCCTCGAGGGCGCCAGGGTGGCCGTGCAGGGCTTCGGCGCCGTCGGTCATCACGCTGCGCGCTTCCTGGCCGCCAGGGGCGCGCGCCTCGTCGCGGCGTCCGACAGCAAGGGCGCGGTCTACGACCCGAAGGGCCTCGACATCGGCGAGCTGGAAGCGCTCAAGGCAAGGGGCGGAAGCCTTGCGCAGTGCGGTGCAGCAAAGAAGATCACGGCCGAGGACCTGATCGGCGTCGACTGCGACATCTGGATCCCGGCGGCGCGCCCCGACGTTATCCGCGAGGACAACGTCGACGGCCTCAAGGCGCGGCTGGTGCTGCAGGGCGCCAACATTCCCGCAACACCCGGCGCGGAGCGGCGTATGCACGAGCGCGGCATACACTCGATCCCCGACTTCATCGCCAATGCCGGCGGGGTCATCGCCGCGTCTGTCGAGTATCACGGCGGGACGGAGAAGATTGCGTTGGATACCATCGCCGAGAAGATCGCGGCCAACACGCGCGCGGTGCTCGACATGGCAAGAGGCAGGCGCATACTTCCGCGCGAGGCGGCCGTTGTGCTTGCGCGTCAGCGCGTCGAGCGGGCGATGAGCTTGCGGCGGTGGCAAGCCTGATGCCGGGACGGGGTGGTGAGCCTATGACGGACGAAGACCTGCCGGTGATCGCTCGCTTCGAGGTGCGTCGCCGCGGCTACTTGGCCCCGGACGGCAGGGCGCTCGGCAAGCTGCCCGGGTTCGCCGGCGATGCCGCCAACCTCATTGCGCTCTACCGGGCCATGGTGCTGACGCGCACCTTCGATCTCAAGGCGGTCTCCCTGCAGCGCACGGGGCGGCTCGGCACCTATGCGGTGTCGCTGGGGCAGGAGGCGGTGTCGGTCGGCGTCGCCAGCGCCATGCGCCAGGAGGACGTGCTGCTGCCCTCCTACCGCGACAACGGCACGCTGCTGTGGCGCGGGGTGAAGATGGAGGAGATCCTGCTCTACTGGGGCGGCGACGAGCGCGGCAACCTCTCATCGGGCCCCGCGCACGACTTTCCCTTCTGTGTTCCCGTGGGCTCGCAAGCCCCGCACGCGGCGGGCGTTGCCTATGCCCTCAAATTCCGCAAGGAGCCGCGCGTCGCCGTGTGCCTGTTCGGCGACGGCGCCACCTCCAAGGGCGACGTGTACGAAGCCATGAATTTCGCCGGCGCGCAGAAGCTGCCGCTCGTCTTCGTGGTCAACAACAACCAGTGGGCCATCTCGGTGCCGCTGAAGCAGCAGACCGCCTGCCAGACGCTGGCGCAGAAGGCCATTGCCGGGGGCTTCCGCGGCGAGCAGGTGGACGGCAACGACGTGATCGCGGTTCGCGATGGTGTCGAGGAAGCGATTGCCGCGGCCCGCGACGGCAAGGGACCACACCTGATCGAGGCGCTCACGTACCGGCTGGGCGATCACACCACGGCCGACGACGCGGCCCGCTACCGCCCTCCGGAGGAGGTGCAGGCGCACTGGAAGGAGGAGCCGATCGCGCGGCTCAGAGTCCACCTCGTCGGCCGCAAGGCCTGGGGCAAGGCCGAGGAGGAGCAGCTGTCGGCCGAATGCCAGCAGCGCGTCGAGGCCGCGGTGGAGCGCTATCTCGCCATGGGGCCGCGCGCGCCGGAGACCATGTTCGATCACCTCTACGCCAGGCTGCCGGACGTCTACACGCCCCAGCGGAGCGAGCTGGAGGGCAGCTCCCATGGCTGAGGTGACGCTGGTCGAGGCCGTCAACCTGGCGCTGGCGCGCGCCATGCAGGAGGATCCGAGCGTCGTCGTGCTGGGCGAGGACGTCGGCGTCAACGGCGGCGTGTTTCGCGCCACGGTCGGCCTGCTGAAGCGCTTCGGGCCCGAGCGCGTGATCGACACGCCGCTGGCGGAGCTGCTCATCAGCGGCCTGTGCGTCGGCATGGCGGTGCAAGGGCTCAAGCCCGTGGGCGAGATCCAGTTCATGGGCTTTGTCTACCCGTGCATCGACCAGCTGGTGAACCACGCCTCGCGGCTGCGCAACCGAACGCAAGGGCGGCTCAGCTGCCCGATGGTGCTGCGCACACCGTGCGGCGCCGGCATCCGCGCGCCGGAGCATCACTCCGAGAGCACCGAGGCGATGCTGGCGCACATTCCCGGCCTGAGGGTCGTCGTTCCCTCCTCGCCGGAGCGGGCCTACGGCCTTCTGCTCGCGGCGATCCGCGATCCCGACCCGGTGGTGTTCCTCGAGCCGACGCGGCTCTACCGGTCGGGCAAGGGCGAGGTGGAGGACAACGGCGAGGCGCTGCCACTCGACGTCGCGTTCGTCCTGCGGCAGGGCAAGGACGTGACGCTGATCGCCTGGGGTGCGATCCTGAAGGAGACTCTGGCGGCGGCGGAGGAATTGGCCGGCGAGGGCATCAGCGCCGAGGTGATCGACCTCGCCACGCTGAAGCCTTATGACGAGCGGACCATCCTCGCCTCGGTCGCGAAGACCGGGCGTTGCGTGATCGTGCACGAGGCCGCGCGCACGTGCGGCTTCGGCGCCGAGATCGCCGCGCTCATTGCCGAGCGCGGGCTCACGTCCCTGCTCGCTCCCATCGCGCGCGTCACGGGCTACGACACGGTGATCCCGCTGCCGCGGCTCGAGCAGCACTACATGCCCTCGGTCGGCCGCATCGTCGCGGCCGTGCGCCGGACCTGCCAGTTCGCCTGAACCGCATCGGAGGGTGCCCATGCGCCAGTTCCTCTTGCCGGACCTCGGGGAAGGCCTGGAGGAGGCCGAGATCGTCTCCTGGCACGTCACCGAGGGCGATCACGTGGTCGCCGACCAGCCGCTGGTCTCGGTGGAGACCGACAAGGCAGTGGTGGAGGTGCCCTCCCCGCACAGCGGCCGCATCGCCCGGCTGTTCGGCGCCAAGGGCGACCTCGTGAAGGTGGGTGCGCCCCTGGTCGAGTTCGCCGAGGGGCCCGAGGCCGACACGGGCACGGTCGTGGGCGAGCTGCGCCACGAGGAGCCGGAACGCCAACGGGAGGCGCCGGCCGAGGCGATGCGGGCCAAGCCCATTCAGGTGCTGCCGGCCGTGCGGGCGCTGGCGCGCAAGCTCGAGGTCGACCTCAACGTGGTCCACCCCACCGGGCCGGACGGCACCATCACCCGGGCCGACGTGGAGCGCGCGGCCAAGAGCCTAACCGAGGCGGGCCCGGCCGAGCCGCTGCGGGGCATGCGCCGCGCCATGGCCCAGCGCATGGCGGCGGCCCATGCCGAGGTTGTGCCGGCCAGCGTGACGGAGGAGGCCGACATCGGCGACTGGCGGCCCGGCGAGGACGCCACCATCCGCCTCGTGCGCGCGATCGCGGCGGCCTGCAAGACGGAGCCGTCGCTCAACGCCTGGTACAACGCCGCGGCCGCCGAGCGCAGGCTCGTCAAGCGCGTCGACATCGGCATTGCGGTGGATACCGAGGGCGGGCTCATCGTGCCCGTGCTGCGCAACGTCGGCGAGCGCGATGCGCAGGATCTGCGGGCCGGCCTCAATCGCATGCGGGCCGATGCGGCGGCCCGCTCCATCCCGCCCGAGGAGCTGCGCGGCGCCACCATCACGCTCTCCAATTTCGGCATGATCGGCGGACGCTTCGCCAACCTCGTCGTGGTGCCGCCGCAGGTGGCGATTATCGGCGCGGGGCGCATCGCCCAGCGCGTGATGGTGCACGAGCGCCAGCCGGCGGTGCGCGCGGTGCTGCCCCTCTCGCTCACGTTCGACCACCGCGTGGTGAACGGAGGCGAGGCGGCGCGCTTCCTCGTAGCCCTGAAGCTCGATCTCGAGCGCGCGGCTTGATGCCCGTGCGGCGGCGGCGCTCAGACCTTCTCGATGCTGAGCTGGGCGCCGTTCAGCTCCTCCAGCACGTCGTCGTTCAGTGTCTCCATCAGCGCGCCGATGCTGGTGGTCTTCTGCAGCCGGCGGTCCTGCATCTGCGCCCACACGTCGGCGAAGGCGCGACCGAAGCTTTCCGCATCCGTGATCACGTGGATGCCTTCGTAAAGGCTGGCGCCCTTTCTGCTGATGCTAAGCTTGATTTTCATGGCCACCTCCAAGGCTGCCTGACACATTAGCTTGCGTGCGGCCCTTCGCCAGTCGTTGGAGCGCCGGCCCGTCGGCAGAGAAGCCGATGGCAGGGCGTCCGCCTTGATGCGCATCAACGTGGCCGGAGGGACCGCAATCCAACCTGGGCCAATCCAGCGCCAGTGGTGATCACATGGATGTCGCTGCAAGCCCGCTGCTGACCGACCTCTATCAGCTCAACATGATCCAGGCCTACCTGGAGCATGGGGAGACGCGGCCGGCGGTGTTCGAATTCTTCGTGCGCAAGCTTCCCTCCCGGCGCGGGTTCCTGGTCGCGGCCGGCCTCGAGCAGGCGCTCGACTTCCTCGAAGAGCTGCGCTTCCCGCCGGAGGAGCTCGCATGGCTCGAGAGGAGCGGACGCTTCGGCGAGGACGTGCTCGCCTATCTTGCCGGGCTGCGCTTCACCGGCGATGTGCACGCCATGCCCGAGGGCACGGTGTTCTTCGCCAACGAGCCGATCCTGCGCGTGACGGCGCCGCTGCCGCAGGCGCAGCTCGTGGAGACGCGCCTCATCAACGTGGTGCACTTCCAGTCACTGATCGCGGCCAAGGCCGCGCGCATGGTGCTGGCGGCGCCCGGCAAATTGCTGGTCGATTTCGGCCTGCGCCGCGCGCATGGCGCGGACGCCGGCCTGATGGCCGCGCGGGCGAGCTACATCGCGGGGTTCGCCGGCACCGCCACCATGCTGGCCGGCAAGCTGTTCGGCATTCCGATCTACGGCACGATGGCGCATTCCTTCGTGCAGGCCTGGGACGACGAGGCCGAGGCGTTCGCGGCGTTCGCCCGCTCCCGTCCGGAGAACCTGATCCTCCTGATCGACACCTATGACACCGAGGCGGCGGCCCACAAGGTCGTCGCGCTGGCTCCGCGCCTCCAAGCGGCCGGCATCAAGGTGCGCGGCGTGCGCCTCGACAGCGGCGATCTCATCGCCCTGTCCAAGAGCGTGCGGCGCATCCTGGATGAGGGCGGGCTCGGCGACGTCACCATCTTCGCGAGCGGCGGCATCGACGAGGACGAGCTGGTCGGGATGGCGGCAGAACACGCCCCCATCGACGGCTTCGGCATCGGCACGAGCCTCACTACCTCCTCGGACGTGCCCGCGCTCGACTGCGCCTACAAGCTGCAGGAGTACGCCGGGCTGCCGCGCCGCAAGCGCTCGACGGGCAAGGCGACGTGGCCTGGCCGCAAGCAGGTGTGGCGCAGCTACGGCCCGGACGGCCGCATGTCCGGCGATACCCTCTCCGTGGAGGACGACCGCCAGCCCGGCGAGCCGCTGATCGAGCCCGTCATGCGCAATGGGCGGCGCCTCGGGACCCGGCCGACGCTGGCCGAGATCCGTGAGCGCACCGCTCACGCTCTCGCACGGCTGCCCGAGCCTCTGCGCCGGCTGGAGCCGGGCGCCCCCTATCCGGTACAAGTGACGGAGAGACTGGTGCAATTGGCGGCCGAGGTGGACGAGCGCCTGGCGCGGCAGGAAAGGGCCCGACCATGAGACATGCCATCGCCGACACCGACGTCCTGCTGGTCGTCGACGTGCAGAACGATTTCTGCCCGGGAGGCAGGCTGGCGGTGCCGCGCGGCGACGAGGTGGTGGGTCTCGTCAACCGGCTCGGCAGCCTCTTCCAGAACGTCGTGCTCACACAGGACTGGCATCCGCCGGGACACCGTTCGTTCGCCTCCACG
Organism: Hyphomicrobiaceae bacterium; assembly: GCA_035652635.1. Taxonomy (GTDB): domain Bacteria; phylum Pseudomonadota; class Alphaproteobacteria; order Rhizobiales; family Hyphomicrobiaceae; genus AWTP1-13. Next base: position 57,312 of record DASRDL010000143.1, read on the forward strand.
CACCCGGGCAAGCAGCCCTACGAGACGGTCGCGTTCCCCTACGGCCCGCAGGTGCTGTGGCCGGACCACTGCGTGCAGGGCTCGCCGGGCGCGCAATTCCATCCCGGGCTCGACATCCCGCACGCCGAGCTGGTGCTGCGCAAGGGCTACCGCCGCGACATCGATTCCTATTCCACCTTCTACGAGAACGACCACACGACGCCCACCGGTCTCGCCGGCTACCTGCGCGAGCGCGGGCTCACGCGGGTGGTCCTTGCAGGGTTGGCGTTCGACTTCTGCGTGCGCTACTCGGCGGAGGACGCGCACCGCTGCGGCTTCGGCGTGACGGTGGTGGAGGACGCCTGCCGCGGCATCGATGTCGCCGGCTCGATGGATGCGGCGCGCCAGGCGCTCGCCCGCCTGAGCATTCCCTGCCTCGCCGCCGAGGCGGTCGGCTGACCCGGCACGGAGCGGAGGCGGAACGTGCCAGGTGATCCCCCGTCGGCCGCGCCAGACGAGCCGACGCTTGCCGACAAGGTGGCGTTCCTCAGCCGCCCCGACGCTTATCCCTATCCTGTCGAGGAGGTCGTGCGCCGGGAGACGCACATGTCGTGGGTGTTTCTTGCCGGCAGCAAGGTCTACAAGCTGAAGAAGCCGGTGCGGTTTCCTTACCTCGACTTCTCCACGCTGGAGCGGCGGGAGGCGGCGTGCAGGGCGGAGTTCAGCCTCAACTGCCGGCTCGCGCCCGACGTCTACATCGGCGTTGCGCCCCTGGTGGCCACCCCGCGCGGTCTTGCGCTCGGCGGTGCGGGCCGCACCGTCGACTGGCTGGTGGTTATGCACCGCCTCGACGAGCGCTGGGTGCTCGAGGAGGTCCTGCGCGAGGGCCGGCTCGAGACCGGGCAGCTCGACCGGCTGGTCGCCACCCTCGTGGGCTTCTATCGGCACGCGCGGCCGGCCTACGTCTCGCCGGGCTTGCACCTGGCCGAATGGCGGAGCGACCTCGCCCTCAACCGCCGCATCCTGCTCGAGCCGCGGTTCGGCCTGCCGGCAGGGCTCGTCAGAAGGATCGACCGCGTTCTGCACCGTTTCCTGGCGCAGCGCGCCGGCCTGCTCGTCTCCCGCGTGCGCCGCCGTCGCATCGTCGACGGGCACGGCGACCTGCGCCCGGAGCACGTCTGGCTCGATCACCGCGTGCGCATCATCGACTGCCTGGAGTTCAACACACGCCTGCGCACCGTCGACCCGCTGGACGAGGTCGCCTTCCTGACGCTGGAGTGCGAGCGGCTGGGCGGCGCGTGGGCCGGCCGCTACATCAAGCGAGGGGTCGAGCAGGGACTCCACGAAGACGCGCCGGAGGAGCTGTTCCTGTTCTATCGCTGCTACCGGGCGACGCTGCGGGCCCGCCTCGCCATCGCCCACCTCATCGAGCCGAAGCCCCGCACGCCGGAGAAATGGCCGCGGCTCGCACGCACCTACCTTGCCATCGCGGCACGCGACGCCAGGAAGCTCGAGGCCTGCCTCAGAACACGCGCTCCACCCCCGTCCTGAGCTTGTCGAAGGACGGACCACGCATGCCGGCCGTGCTTCGACAGGCTCAGCACGGGGTTGGAGCGTGTGACGGGGTTGGAGCGCGTGACATGACGCCGAGGGCTGGGCGAGTCCGACCTAGCGCGCGGTGGTATCAGAACACGACGAGGTCGGTGAGCGGGCAAGCGTCGTAGAGACGTGCGATCGCCTCGGCGAGGAGCGGAGCCGATGGGAGCAGCACGAGCTTGTCGCGGGCCGGCCCTTTCCCCAGGCGGAAGGGCGGCACGGCATCCGTGACGACGAGGCTGTCGATGGCCGGATCAGCCAGAACCTCGGCGGCGCCCTCCATGAACAGGCCGTGCGTCACCAGCGCCAAGACCCGGCGTGCGCCCGCCGCACGCGCGCCCTTCGCGGCACGCAGGAGGGTGCCGCCGGTGCTGATCAGGTCGTCGATGACGAGGGCCGTGCAGCCTGCGACATCGCCCACGAACAGGTCGCCCGAGACGACGCCGGCGCTGCGATGCTTGTCGGCGAAGGCCTTGCCGACGGGACGGCCGCAGGCGGCCTCCAGCGTCTCGCGGAAAAGCTCCGCCCGCTTGGCGCCACCCGTGTCCGGCGACACGACGCAGAGCTTCTCGTCCCCGAGCTTGCGCGCATAGTCGACGAGCAGCGGAGTGCCCGTCAGCGCCACCGTGCGGCAACGGAAGGCATTCTCGAAGGCGACCGGATTGTGCACCTCCAGGGTGACGATCACGTCGGTGCCGACGGCTTCGAACATGCCGGCGACGTAACGCGTGGTCACGGGGTCGTTGGGCTTGGTGCGGCGGTCCTTGCGCGCGTAGCACAGGTAGGGCACGACGGCCGTGACGCGGGCAGCGCCGGCGTCCTTGAGCGCGCCGATGAAGAACAGCAGGCGGCAGAGTTTGTCGTTGGCGCTCATGGCGGGCCCGCCGTGCAGGCTCTGGACGACGTAGACGTCCTGGCCGAGCACCGCATCGAGGGGGCGCGCCTTGTGCTCGCCGTCCTCGAAGTCGCGCTCCTCGTGGGAAGCGAGAGGCTGGCCGAGCGCGGTTGCTATCGCCTTGCCGAGCTCCGCCGTTGCCCCGAGAGCGAACAATCGCAGCCGATCGCGCGGGGCTCGCCGCACAGGCTCACTCGGGCTCCACAGGGACGGCGACTGAGGCATATCACTCTCTTCTCTCGATCGCGGCTCCAGCCCGCCTCACATCGCCAGCTCCGGCTCCGCCTGAGCTTCCTTCTTGCGCTCGGGCAGCTCGGTCATCGTCGCCTCCGTCAGCAGCAGGACGCCCGCCACCGAGACCGCGTTCTCGAGCGCGACGCGCACGACCTTGGTCGGGTCGATGATGCCGGCCTCGACGAGGTCCACGTACTTGTTGCAGGCCGCATCGAAGCCGAAATTCCCCTGTCCTTCCACCATCTTGGCGACGACCACGCCGCCATCGACAGCCGAGTTGTCGGCGATCTGGCGCGCCGGGGCGCCGAGCGCGCGCTTGAGGATCTGAATGCCGGTCTTCTCGTCGCCCTCGCTATGGGCCTCCTCATCGCTCACGGCCTCGATGCAGCGCAGCAGGGCCAATCCGCCGCCCGGCACGATCCCCTCGGCGACGGCCGCCTTGGTAGCGCTGATGGCGTCGTCGAGCGCCTCCTTCTTCGCCTTCATCTCGGACTCGGAGGGCGCGCCGACGCGGATCACGGCCACCCCGCCCGCCAGCTTCGCCAGCCGCTCGCGCAGCTTCTCCTTGTCGTAGTCGCTCGTCGACTTGTCGATCTCGCGGCGGATCTGCTGCACGCGGTCGTCGATGGCCTTGCGGCTGCCCGCGCCGCCGATGATGGTCGTGTTGTCCTTGTCGACGACGACGCGCTTGGCGCGCCCGAGCTGGTCGAACGCGACGCTCTCGAGCTTGAGGCCAAGCTCCTCCGAGATCACCTGGCCGCCGGTGAGCACGGCGATGTCCTGCAGCATGGCCTTGCGGCGGTCGCCGAAGCCCGGTGCCTTGGCCGCGCAGCTCTTCAGCGCACCCCTCAGCTGGTTGACGATCAGCGTGGCGAGCGCCTCGCCCTCGATGTCCTCGGCAATCACCAGCAGCGGACGCGCCGCCTTCGCCACCTGCTCGAGCAGCGGGATCAGGTCCTTGAGGGCGCTGATCTTCCTGTCGCAGATCAGGATGAGCGCATCCTCGAGCACGGCCTCCATCTTCTCGGTGTTGGTGATGAAGTAGGGCGAGATGAAGCCGCGGTCGAACTGCATGCCTTCGACGACGTCGAGCGCGGTCTCGGTGGTTTTCGATTCTTCGACGGTGATGACGCCCTCGTTGCCGACCTTCTCCATCGCGCCGGCGACCAGCTCGCCGATGACCGGATCGTTGTGAGCGGAGATGGTGGCGACCTGCGCCTTCTCCTTGCGCTCCCTGACCGGCCGCGACAGCGCCTTCAACCGGTCCACCGCCGCCTTGGCGCCCCGCTCGAGGCCGCGCTTCAGGTCGATGGCGCTGGCGCCGGCGACGACGTTGCGCACCCCGTCCGCGAAGATGGCATGAGCCAGCATCACCGAGGTGCTGGTGCCGTCGCCCACGGCCTCGCCCGTCTTCTCGGCGGCCTGGCGCAGCATCTGCGCCCCCAGGTTCTCCTCCGCGTCCTGCAGATCGAGCTCCTTGGCGATGGTGACGCCGTCGTTGCACACGAGCGGCGCTCCCCACTTCCTCTGGATCAGCACGGACTTGGACTTGGGGCCAAGCGTCACGCGTACGGCATCGGCCAGCTGCGTGGCACCGTGCAACAGCTTCTCGCGGGCCACCGAACGGAACAGGACCTGCTTGTGCGGCATGAAATCGACCCTTCGCGCTGCGCCTCGACAGGCACGCCCGGTCGAGGAGCCCGTCGCATGCGTTGCTCTGGCGAGAGAACAAGGCAGGACGGCATCGCCCACCTTGACACCGGTCAATGCCGGGGACGCCCTTGCGGCCGCCAATTCCGCCGAGATGTAGTGGTCCGAGCAATGCCCGGGGCGTTGCGACCTGCCCAGGCGGTCGAAGGTCAAAGAAGGAGAGAGAAGATGGCCACACCCAAAAGCGACTCGAAAGCTCGGCCGCTCGCCTCGTCGATCGACGTGCGGCACGTGATCGGCCCGGTGACCGATGAGACGGTGGCGGCCATCCTGAAGTGCGGTGCGTCCGCGGAGGATCTGGAGCTCGTCGCCTGCTACCTGCGCGGCGAGGGCAACCGCGTGGACCGGGAAGGCCATCCCATTGCGGGCAGGGTGGCGCAGCTCTACGACATCGTGAGCGCCGACGAGCTCTACATGAACGAGGAGAGGTGAGGGCTGCCGCGCGGCCCCGTCATTCCCGCGAGCGCGAAGCGCGTCAGCGGGAATCCAGCCGGAAACTCGACGTTCGCTTGGCGGGCATGACGTCGGGGGAAGCTATGCCCTCGCCACCAGCACGTCGCAGGGGGCCTCCACCAGGAACTCCCGGGCGAGGCTGCCGATCATGGCAATCGCCAGGCCGCTTCGGGCATGGGTCCCCATGGCCACCAGGTCCGGCTGGTAGGATACGATGGCATCGCGGAGCACGAAGAACGGGTTGCCCGCCGTCATCTCGACCCGTGGCGGCGAGGCCGGCATCGCGAGCTCGACGAGGTTGTCCTGCGCCTGCCGCTCGATGCGCTTGCGGAGCAATTCGTTCTCTTTCACCATGGCCTTCTCGGCCGAGTCCCGGGTTCCGAAGCCGATCGGCGGCACCTGCCAGGCATGGACGATGAGGAATTCCGCGCCCGGTGCCACGGCATACGCGGCGTCCAGCGCGCGGGTGGCGCCCTTGGAGAAATCGACCGCGACGAGCACGCGGCGGTAGGCATCCCCGCCGGCACGTTTCACGACCAGCACGGGCCGGTCGCTGTGGCGGACGACACGCTCGGTCGTGGTGCCGGCGAAGAATTCCTTGAGGCCCTGCTTGCCAGGCTCGCCGACCACGATGAGATCGGCGCCGCGCTCGCGCGCATGCTCGATGATGACGGCAAAGGGCTCGCCGCCTTCCACGCTGAACCTTGCGCCCGCGCGATCCTCCTCCGGCTGCCGCGCCAGCCAGTCGCGCAGGTATTCTTCGGCCAGCGCCTGCCGGCGCTCCCGCACTTGCGCCACGAGGCCGTGCTCCACGACGTGCAGAAGGTCGAGCGTCGCGCCCCGCTCGCGGCGGAGGCGGGCGGCACGCTTGAAGGCCCGCTCCGAGCGCTCGCTCAAGTCCGTCGCCGCAAGGATGTGCTTGATGCCTGCCATGCCTTCCTCTCTTGGCCTTCCTCTCTTGCGCGAGGCGCGCCTGCCGGCGTTGATCGAGGTCAACACGCGTGCCGGCCGGTCGCCGGTGCGCGCTGCCCCGCAGAAGATCAGACGGCGGCGCGGTCTTCCGTCGAAAGACGAGCGGGGAGACAGCACAGCGGCAGCACACGCGCGGCGGTGCGCTGCTGTGCAGCTGAAAGTACGGCGAAGAGATCGGCAGCGGCAGCGCGCATCGAGTCCAGCGCCGCGAGCCGGGCCTTCGGCGTGCCGAAGGCCAGGTCCAGGGCATCGAGCGACGCCTCGCCCGCAACGGGCAGGGAGCGCATGCGGCAGGCATTGCTCTCCAGCGTTGCCGCGAAGCCTTCCCATGCCTGCGCCTGCCGGGGCGTGATCGCCAGCGCCTTCTCCATGTCCGCCAGGAAGTCTGCGGGGGCGCGCGGCGGCGTCCTGTCACCCTTCCGGCGCCGCTGGAGGGCGCCGATGCCGCCGGGCGCGCGACCGGTGTGGTGCTGGGCTGTGGCCATCGGTGACCTCCTCCATTCGGATCGTTCGGCACCTTCAGCCGACCACCCGCGCGTCACCGCCGTGCATCGCATTTGAGACAAAGCGTAAGGAATTGTAACAGGGGCCTGCCGGGCTCGGTGCAGCGCGCCCGTCCGCACGCAAAAAAAGCGCGCCTCCGGGAATGGAGGGAGGCGCGCTTGGGGAGGAAGCTGCGACTGGAGAGAGCGCAGCTCGAGGCAGCCTACCGGGCGACCCTGACAGGGGACTGACAGACGAGGCCATCGCCGCGGAGGCATTGGAATCTCTCGCGCGGCCAAGGCCTTGCGTGACGTCCGCGGAGAGCTTGCCGGCCTTGCGGCGGGCACAGATCGAGCACCGGGAACCCGTGCTATAGTCGCCCCGGCACCGCCACGCACCAAAGCGGCGGGCATCCGGGAGAAATGCTCATGAAACGAACGTTGCTCGCGGCTGCCGCCGCGCTCGCCACCCTCGCGGCCACGACCGGTCTCGCCGGGGCCGCCCAGCAATCCAAGGGCGGCAACGGCGCCCCCCGCTACGTGGTCGATCCGTTCTGGCCCAAGGACCTGCCCGAGAACTGGACGCTGGGCCAGGTGGCCGGCATCGCCGTCGACGGCCGGGACAATGTGTGGGTCCTGCACCGGCCGAGGACGCTGGTCGACGACGAGAAGGGCGCGCAGAAGACGCCGCCCGAGACGCGCTGCTGCAAGGCGGCGCCGCCCGTGCTGCAGTTCACCGCCGACGGGCGGCTGCTCAAGAGCTGGGGCGGCCCGGGCCAGGGCTACGAGTGGCCGAAGAACGAGCACGGAATCCACATCGACGGCGAGGGCAACGTCTGGGTCGGCGGCAACGACAAGGACGACCAGATCCTGAAGTTCACGCCCGACGGCAAGTTCCTGCTCCAGGTCGGCAAGGCCGATACGGCGGGCGGCTCCAACAGCACGACCCGGCTCGGCAGGCCCGCGCACATGGTGACGGACGATGCCGCGGGCGAGCTCTTCGTCGCCGACGGCTACGGCAACCGCCGCGTCATCGTCTTCGACAGCAAGACCGGGGCCTACAAGCGCCACTGGGGCGCCTACGGCACCAAGACGCCGACCGACGACAAGCTGCCGGCCTACCAGCCGGTCGCCATCACGGCGCTGTCCAAGTCGTTCGCCAATCCGGTGCACTGCGTGCGCCTGTCGCGCGACGGCCTGGTCTACGTCTGCGACCGCGCCAACGACCGCATCCAGGTGTTCAAGAAGGACGGGTCGTTCGTGAAGGAGTTCCAGGTCGAGCCGCAGACGCTCGCCAACGGCTCGGTGTGGGACCTCGTACTGTCGGAGGACAAGGCTCAGCGCTACATCTTCGTGGCCGACGGCGCCAACATGCAGGTGCTCACCATCGATCGCCAGACCGGGGAGAAGCTCGGCAGCTTCGGCCGTCCGGGCCATATGGCGGGCAACTTCAAGTGGGTGCACAACATGGCCATCGACAGCAACGGCACGATCTATACGGCCGAGGTCGGCGATGGCCGGCGCGTGCAGAAGTTCAAGCGCGCCAATTGAGGGGACTCTGGCAGGGCCGGGCGGGCCGCGCCGCGCCGGCAGGGGCGGCGCCCCCCCGCATTAAGTGGCTTGGCGGGGGCGCTGCGAGTTGCTAAGACCCCCGTCTCGATCCTTGGTTATTCCGCGGTAGCTCAGCGGTAGAGCAGCCGGCTGTTAACCGGCTGGTCGTAGGTTCGAATCCTACCCGCGGAGCCA
>DASRDL010000144.1:0-3946 GCA_035652635.1 Hyphomicrobiaceae bacterium
CGTCCCGGTTGCCCACAGGTTGTCATTCACCAATCCCCAACTTTCGCCATTTGTTTCCTTCCCGCCGCGCCGGGGCCATTTTGGCCGTGGACAATGAGGCCATCGCCTTGCCACGCGCAGTTGCATTGGCTTACGTGACCACGCCGTGCGATCGGCGGATGCCACCGGCGATCGCTCAGGGAAGAAGCGCCGCACGCGGCCATGGCGTGCCGGCAACAACTCGAGGGGACGAATGGCAATCGCCGAGATGGGCCGCAGCCAAGCCGGAAATCCCGTCGACCTGGTCGAGGAGATCGCCACGCGCAGTGATTGGGCCTGCGAGCGCACGAGCTCCGACGAGCTCACCCTCACCGTCGCCGGGCAGTGGACCGACTACCACGTCTCGCTCAACTGGCGCGACGACCTGGAAACCCTGCACATCGCCTGTGCCTTCGACGCCAAGGTGCCCGACAACCGCCTGCCCGAGGTCTACCGGCTGGTCGCCCAGATCAACGAGCAGCTCTGGCTCGGTCACTTCGATCTGTGGACGCACGAAGGCCTCATCATGTTCCGGCAGGGCCTGATGCTGAACGGCGCGCTCGCCACGCCGCACCAGTGCGAGGCCCTGCTGAAGGCGGCGCTCGAGGCCTGCGAGCGCTACTACCAGGCCTTCCAGTACGTCGTCTGGGCCGGCAAGGAGAGCCGGGAGGCGCTCGCCTCCACCATGTTCGAGACGGAAGGCCAGGCGTGAACGGCGCCGGGCGGCCGGTCTCGGAACCGATTGACCTGCTTGCGGGAATGCCTGCACATTGTGGACCGCGTGCGAGGGCGCTCGGGCCTGGCAGCGCCAGTGATGGTGCGGTTCTCGGGAGCCGGCTAGGGAGCCGCGGAAAAGCCGTTGCAGAAGGCACTACGGACGTTCAGACGCGCTGCGATCGGATGGCGCCAGCCGCTCATTGAGCGGGCGCCGCCGTGGGCACGTCGCCTGTTCGGCCCGCTGGCGTCGTATCTCGACATGCTGTTCGTCGACCACGGCATTTTCCGCGTGATCTACCCCAACAGGCACCGGCTCGGCCGACGCGCCTGGCGCTCGGCGCAGCCCACCCCGCATCAGATCCGCGCGCTCGCTCGCCGGGGCCTGCGCACCATCGTCAACCTGCGCGGCGAGCGCGTGTGCGGCAGCTACTGGCTGGAGCAGGCCACCTGCGAGCGCAAGGGCATCAAGCTCGTCAACTTCAGCGTCAAATCGCGTGCCGCGCCGACGCGCGAGGAGGTGAGGGCGGCAGTCGAGCTGTTCGACAGCATCGAGTATCCGGCGCTGCTGCACTGCAAGTCGGGCGCCGACCGGGCCGGGCTGATGAGCGTGCTGTTCTGCTATTTCAAGGAGGGCATGCCGCTGGAGCAGGCCAAGCGGCAACTCTCGCTGCGCTACGGCCACTTCCGCCAGGCCCACACCGGCATCCTCGACTACTTCTTCGAGCGCTATCTCGAGGACAATGCGCGCCGGCCGATGCCGTTCCTGGAATGGGTCGACAAGGTCTACGACCCCGTCGAGCTCAAGCGCACGTTCCGCTCCAAGGGCTGGGCCAACCGGCTGGTCGACAGCGTGCTGCGTCGCGAGTAGGGCAGCGGCTCACGACGGCGGCGTGGTCGTCTCGACGGCCGGCCGCGCCGCCGGCGCGATGAGCTGCGTCCGGCACAGCGCCGCATAGGCACCCTCGCGCGCGAGAAGCTCTGCGTGGCTGCCCAGCTCGACGATGCGGCCGCCGTCCATCATGCAGATGAGGTCGGCGTTCTGCACGGTGGCGAGCCGGTGGGCGATGACGAGCGTGGTGCGGTTGGTGGTGAACCGGGCGAGCGCGTCCTGCACGGCGCGCTCCGATTCGCTGTCGAGCGCGCTGGTCGCCTCGTCGAGCAGCAGGATGGGCGCGTCCTTGAGGATGGCGCGCGCCAGCGCCAGGCGCTGGCGCTGGCCGCCCGACAGCCGCATGCCGCGATCGCCGATGCGCGTCTCGTAGCCCTGCGGCTGGGCCAGGATGAACTCGTGGGCGGCGGCCGCCTTGGCGGCGGCGACGATCTCCGCCTCGCCGGCGCCGAGCCGGCCGAGCCCGATATTGGCGGCGATGGTGTCGTCGAACAGCGTCACCTCCTGGCTGACGATGGCGATGGCACCCCGCAGGCTCGCCAGCGTCACGTCGCGGATGTCCTGTCCGTCGATGGCGATGCGGCCGTCTTCCACGTCGAACAGGCGCGGGACGAGGTTGATGACGGTCGACTTGCCGGCGCCCGAGCGCCCCACCAGCGCCACCGTGCTGCCACCCGGCACGGTGAGGGTGAAGTCGTGCAGCGCGCGGGCCGCGGGCTGCGCCGGGTAGCTGAAGGCGACCGCCTCGAAGGCGATGGTGCCGGCCGTGATCTTCAGCGGCCCGGCGCCTGGACGGTCGGCCACGCGCGGGCGTTCGTCGAGCAGATCGTAGATGCGCTCGGCGGCGGCGAGGCCCTCGTGCACGCGCCCCGACAGGTTGCCGAGGGCACGAATCGGCTGCGCCGCCATCAGGAGCGCGGTGACGAAGCCCATGAAGTCGCCGACCGTGGAGATGCCGCTCGCGATGCGCCAGTAGGCGAGGCCGACCACGCCGGCGACGGCGAGCCCGCCCAGGATCTCCAGCGTCGGGTCGAGCCTGGCGCGGTGGCGCACCGCCTTCATCTTGAGCCGGAACACCTCCTCCATGCTGTCGCCCACCTTGGCCGCGGCGTAGCCCTCGAGCCGGAAGGTCTTGATCAGCCGCATGGCGGAGAGCAGCTCGGTGAGGAGCGCGGTCATGTCGCCGAGCTCCGCCTGCGTGCGCTTGGCCACCTGGCGCAGCCTCTGGCTGACCGCCGCGATAGGCGCCGCCGCGACGGGATAGACGACGAGCACCACCAGCGACATCAGCCAGTCGAGATAGACCATCGACACGACGAGGGCAGCGACCAGCAGGACATCGCGCACGGCGGTGTTGAGCGCCGCCTGGCTCGCCTGCTGGATGAACGTGACGTCGTTGGTGAGCCGCGACACCAGCGCGCCCGGCCGCTCGCGCATGTGGCTGGCATAGTCGGCGGCGGCCAGGTGCACGAAGGTGCGCCTCTGGATGTCGGTCGTCAGCCGCATGACGATGCGGTTGGTCTCGACGTTCTGCAGGTAGAGCAGGATGCCCCTCGTCAGCGTGACGACGACGACCGCGCCCAGCACCAACGGCAGCACGCCGGTCTGCCCCTTCATCAGGGCATCGAAGCAGAGCTTGACGACGAGCGGGTAGCCGGCCGTGGCCGCGGCGAGCAGGCCGGTCAGCACCAGCGCGCCGACGAGCGCGCGCCAGCGCGGCCATATCCAGTCGCTGCAGAAGCGCCACAGCAGCCCGCGCGCATGCGCATCGAGCTTCAGGCGGCTCGATTCCATGGCCTTGCGCGCGTTCGGCAGCAGCATCCGCGGGCTCGTCTCCCCCTGGCGGGCGGCGGGGCGCGACGGCCCCGGACAAAACACTACCCGTGCGCGCCACGTGCTCGAGGCTCGCGCCGCGCGCGTGGTGTTTCGGCCAACGCGTGAGGAAATGCAAGCAGGGTCTCGCGCTGCCCGCTGCGGAGCGAGCCGCGCCACCGCAGGCCGGGCGCGCTCCCTACGAGCTGGGGCCGGCGTCGAAGTTGACCTTGTCGACCAGCTCGGAGGCCTTCTTGCGGTACTTGGCGATGTTCTCGAGCGGCAGCGGATCGGGCTTCAGCTTGCCCCAGCTCGCCACGATCGCGGCGGGCGGCACCGCCGGGTTGACCGGATACTCGTAGTTGGCGAGCGCGTAGATCTTCTGCGCCTCCTCGGACGCCAGGAAGGCCATCAGCTTCAGGGCATTGGCCTTGTTTGGAGCGTGCCTGGCGAGCGCCATGCCGGAGATGTTGACGTGGCTGCCGCGGTCGGCCGCGTTGGGGAACAGCG
>DASRDL010000145.1:0-2328 GCA_035652635.1 Hyphomicrobiaceae bacterium
GGTGGTGCCGGCCCAGCACGCAGCCGAGATGGCGCCGTTCGATCCCATGATGGGCGAGTTCCGCGTGCACTACGCCGGCTTCTTCGATCCGGGCTTCGGGCTGATCGGCGGCAAGCCGAAAGGCGCCAGGGCGGTGCTGGAAGTGCGCAGCCTCGACATCCCCTTCATGCTCGAGGACGGCCAGGCCATCGGCCGCCTGCTTTACGAACGGCTGGCCGACGTTCCCGAGGTGCTCTACGGGCAGGACCTGGGTTCGAGCTACCAGGCCCAGGGCCTGAAGCTCTCCAAGCATTTCAGGTAGGGTGCAAAAGGCGAAGCCGCATTGCACCGATCGCCGGCGAATCGGCGGATTGCGGCTTGGCCTTATCCGCCCTACGGCGGCCCCGCCATATTCGAGGCCGCCTCCTGGGCTAACCTCGAAGCTGGCAACGGCGCCGCCGGCATGCGATAGAGGCGGCGCGGCCTTGGCGCCTTGCGCGGTCGGACGAAGCAGCAAAACAATCGACATGCACAGCCTGCTCAGGATCGTCGTGTTGCTCGTGCTGGCCTCAGGGCTCGCCGCCTCGGCGCGTTCTGATCCCGCCACCGACTGCTTCGGCGAGGACATCGAGCGCCGCATCGCGGGCTGCACCGCCCTGATCGAGCGGCGCGACGGCTCCGTCGCAGACCTGAGCCTGGCCTATGCCATGCGCGCGCTCGCCTTCTCGCTCAAGGGCCGCTACGACACGGCGGTGCGCGACTATGACACGGCGATCGCCATGAAGCCCGACTTCGCCGTGGCCTTGAACAACCGCGCCTGGGCCTATTTCCGCTGGGGCAAGCCGTCGACCGGCCTGCCCGACGTGGAGAAGTCGCTGCAGCTGAGCCCCACCAGCCCGCACGCGCTCGACACCCGCGCGCACATTCGCCAGTCGCTGGGCGACCCCAAGGGGGCGCTGCAGGACTACGACAAGGCCATCTGGTTCGGCGGGGCGCGCATGATCAAGCTCTACCAGTGCGGGCTCACCGAGGCACGCCTCTACGACGGCGAGATCGACGGCATCTGGCGCCCCGAGCTCAAGGAGGCGCTGGAGAAGTGCGTTCACGACCGCAAATGCGATCCTCTGCCCGCCGACGAGCAGTGCCGCGCGGCGACGAGCTGACGCCGCTCGAGAGGCCCCACAGCTCAGCCGGCGCGCACCAGCGGCATGACCTCCGTAGCGAACCGCTCCATCCGCTCCAGCGTCTCGGGCAGGCTCGCGGTCTGGAAGGTGAGGGCCACGTGGCGGGCGCCCGCCTTCTCGAGCGCGGCGATGTCGGCCGCCAGGTCGGCGGCCGACCCGGTGAGCAGCCGGCGGCCGCCGTCGACCGCCTCCCGCGCCGTCCACTCCACCGGCCACAGCACGAGATAGCCGATGTCGATGCCGGCGGGATCGCGGCCCGCGGCCTCCGCCGTCCGCCTCAGTCCGTCGACGGCCACCGCCAGGCGCTGCGGCGTGTCGATCCGGTATTGAGGGTTGTTGGAGGCGGGGTACCAGCCGTCGCCCACGCGCACCGCGCGCCGCATCGCCTGCGGGCTCTCGCCGCCGATCCACAGCGGCGGGTGCGGCCTGCGCACGGGCTTGGGCGCAAACAGGATCTTCTCGAAGCTCACATGCCTGCCGCGGTAGGACGGTGCATCCTCGGTCCACAGCACCTTGAAGGCGTCGAGGAACTCGTCGGTGGCGCGCCCGCGCTCGGCATAAGGCGGAGCGCCGAGCGCCTCGAACTCCTCCTTCAGCCAGCCGGCGCCGCAGCCGAGGATCAGCCGGCCGCCCGAGAGCACGTCGACGGTGGCGAGCATCTTGGCGGTGAGCACCGGCTGGCGCTGCGGCACGACCATCACCGAGGTGAGCAGCTGCAGCCGCGTGGTGATGCCGGCGAGGAAGGCCAGCGTGGCGAGCTGGTCGAGGCACTCGCCGGCGGTGCGCCCTGCCCACTCTCCCGTCTCGCTGTAGGGATAGCGCGAGGCGATGTCGGCCGGCACCACCACGTGATCGTTGACGCTGATGAAGCCGAAGCCCAGGCGCTCGGCGGCTTGCGCAACCGCCGTATAGCCGTCGCGGGTGCCGATGGCACCGCGCGTCGAGGTCGCCACGCCGAAGTCCATGGGTCCGATGCCTCCCTGCTCGCTTCCGGCCTGCCGGGCCGCACCGGAAGACGCTATCAGGCCGCGGCGAACGGATCGAGCGGCGTGAACCGGTAGAGGTCGCCGCCGCGGCCGATGACGCCGATATCGGGAAAAGCGAGCGGCGCGGCCGGGCTCCGCAGGCGGCGCGCGCGCCCAGCCGCCCATGCCTCCGCCGGCTG
>DASRDL010000146.1:0-2844 GCA_035652635.1 Hyphomicrobiaceae bacterium
GGCGAGGTCCCGCAGCGAGCCGATCTCGGGCCGCACGAAGACGTGAGCCTCCGACGGGAACAGGTTGAGCAGGTAGGCAATGCGCCGCCAGGCGTTGGCGAACTCGGGCTTCGACTTGAAGTGGTCGAGCACGTCGCCGTAGACGATGGCGGCGTCCACGCCTCGCAGATAGAGCAGGTCGTAGACGTTGTCGAACGGCCCGCGCGTGACGATCGGCAGCACGCGCATGTTGTCGCCGTCGTCGAGCACGCGGGCGAGCTCGGAGGCGAACAGAATCGGCGCCCCCTCCAGGCGGCCGGCCGCCAGCCCCAGCGTCCAGGCGTTGATGCGGTCCTTGTGCGCCTGCTCGGTGGCTACCGGGGTCGGGCGGGCCGAAGGCCGCGCCTTGGCGGCTTGCGCCAGGACGACCGGCGGCTCCGGCGGGGTCTGTGCCGCCAGCGGCGCCGCCGCAGACAGAAATGCCAAGGCGGCAACAGCACTCGTGACGCAACGCATCTGCCACTCCTTCCGGCTGAAATGCCAGCATGCCGCCGCGCGGCGCCGAACATCGCCGCGGCGCCGGCAGCCCGGACCATCATCGTGCGGGGCTGGTCGTGCTGCCCGCGTCATGGCCTGATGTAGGCGTAGCCCTGCTTCTGCAATTCCATCAGCCGCACCACGCCCGACGGCATCACCTTGGCCTCGTTGATGAGCGTGATCGGCTTGCCCTCGGCCTTGCTCTGGTTGGCCTGGGTGTTGCCGCAAGCGATGAACTTGACTTCCGGATTCTCGAGCGCCATCGGCGAGATGCGGTCCTTCACCGGGCTCGTGTCGGCGCGCAGCATGTGCAGGCCGGGCCCGTAGGTGACGATCTCGATGGCAACGGTCTCACCCTTGGCCTTGTAATAGTCGATGATGTTCTTGGCGTTGTTGAGCGCCAGATTCATCACCGCGGGATCGTTCTGGTTGACCTGGATGGCGACCTTGTGCGTTGCCGTCGGCTGGGACTTGGTGATCCTCGACTGCTCGGCCTTCTTGACCGGAGCCTGCGCGTCGGCAGCGGGGACTAGGACCAGCCCGAGCAGGGCAGCGAGGCCGACCGGCGCGACGCGGGCGATGCAACTTCTCATCATTGCGAAGGACTCTCCACTCGGGTTGGGACGAACGAAAACGGGAAGACGACCGGCCAAGTGTGGGCCGGTCCTGGCAAAAACTTCGTTGCCGGCGCGTGCGCCGCAAGCGATGCCAAGGAGAAGGAGAGCGCCGCCGCCCTGTTCGGCCCCGCACCCGGTCACACCCCTGCGGTTGCCGAGGGCCTGCGCCTTGTGCTGCCGCCCCCTTGAAACCGCGAGCACGATCAGTGATGGCCAGCACCATCGGTGCAGCGCGGCGGCGGCAATTTTTGGGCCCAATTGGGACATTGTGGAGGCGCGGGGGCGCAGGCCGCGGCGCAGCACCGGCGCTCGGCTCTCAGCCTGGAGTATAGACCGCTCGGGCGACAGCCAGGCGACAAAGACGCCAGGTGCCGGCGGCCCCGCGGGGGACCGGCATGATCACACTCGCAGCGGTGCTCCCGGCGCGCTAAGCTCGGGGCCTGCTACCTCGTGCTTGCAGCCTGAGAGGTCGGCCGCCGTGCAACCCAGGCCGGAGGATTACGATTACGAGCTCGACGAGGCGCTGACCTCGGTGGTCGGCGTGAAGTCGCTCATCCCTGCCGATGCCTTCACCGCCGACACCCTCGGCACCGAGCGGGCCGGCAACGGCGTCCTGATCGGCCGCGACGGCATCGTGCTCACTATCGGCTACCTCATCACCGAGGCGGAGACGGTTTGGATCAGCCACAGCGGCGGCCGCGCGGTGCCGGCCCACGTGCTGGGCTACGACCAGGAAACCGGGTTCGGCCTGTTGCAGGCGCTCGCCCGCCTCGATCTTCCTTCCCTCCAGCTCGGCAGCTCGGCGGCGGTGTCGGTGGGCACCGACGTGGTGGTGGGCGGGGCAGGCGGCCGGGCGCGCTCGGTCGCGGCGCGCATCATCGCCAAGCAGGAGTTCGCCGGCTACTGGGAGTACGTGCTGGACGAGGCGATCTTCACCGCGCCCGCCCACCCCAACTGGGGCGGTACGGCTGTGATCGGGCCCGCGGGCGACCTCATCGGCATCGGCTCCCTGCAGATCCAGCAGGCGATGCCGCAAAGGCGGGTCGAGGACGTCAACATGGTGGTGCCGATCGACCTCCTCAAACCGATCCTCAACGACCTCCTCACGATCGGCCGCGCCAACCGGCCGCCGCGGCCCTGGCTCGGCTTTTATGCCACCGAGGTCGGCAACAACGTGGCGATCCTGGGCCTTGCCAGGCGCGGGCCGGCGCAGCGCGCCGACCTGCGCCCCGGCGACGTGGTGCTGGCAGTGGCGGGTGCGCCGGTCAACAGTCTTGCCGGCCTCTTCCGCCGCGTGTGGGCGCTGGGGCAAGCGGGCGTCGAGGTGCCTCTGCTCATCAACCGCGAGGGCCGGACCTTCGAGGTCAGCGTGCGCTCGGGCGACCGCCGCCGCTTCCTCAAGGGCCCCGTGCTGCATTGACCTCGTCAATCGTCGCTCGGCGGCGAGGTGATGACCAGAAACACGAGGTCGACGAGGCCGGTGTTGGAGATGGCGTGCTCGATGCCCGGCGGCAGGAAGATGACATCGTGCTTGCGCACCACGTGGGCCTTGCCGTCGATCTCCATCAGACCCTCGCCGTCGAGCACGTGGTAGACCTGCTCCTGCACCTTGTGCTTGTGCCGCGCCACGCGTGCCATCGGCTGGTACATGGAGATGCGGTAGTCGAGGTGGCGCGAGGCCGCGGTCTCCGGCATCACCAGCGGCTTCGAC
>DASRDL010000147.1:0-5656 GCA_035652635.1 Hyphomicrobiaceae bacterium
GATGCGCTCGAGCGCTTCCGCTACGTTCCCGGCCCCGAGTTCGAGTTCTAGAGGCGCGCCATGACCGCAGACTACACGATCGACTGCTGCCAATACTGCAACTGGTCGCCCGAGATCTTCCGGCAGATGCGCGAGGGCGGCGTCGATGCCGTGCATGTGACCGTCTGCTACCACGAGGACTTCCGCGAGACCGTGGAGGCCATCATCGACTGGAACCGGCGCTTCGAGCGCCACGGCGACATGATCACCATGGGACGCACGGCCGCCGACATCGACCGCGCGCGGGCCAGCAGGCGCACGGCCGTCTTCTTCGGCCTGCAGAACGCCTCCGCCATCGAGGACGACATCGGCCTCGTCGAGATCCTCGGCACGCTGGGCGTGCGCTTCATGCAGCTCACCTACAACAACCAGTCGCTGCTGGGCTCGGGCTGCTACGAGGCCGAGGACAGCGGCATCAGCCGCATGGGGCGCGAGGTGATCGCCGAGATGAACCGGGTCGGCATGGCCATCGACATGTCGCACTCGGGCGAGCGCTCCACGCGCGAGGCGATCGATCTCTCCGCGCGGCCGATCGCCATCACCCACGCCAACCCCGCCTCCTGGCACAAGGTGCCGCGCAACAAGTCGGACGCGGTGCTGAAGGCGCTGGCGGCCCGCGGCGGCGTGATCGGCCTGTCGCTCTATCCGCATCATCTCAAGGGCGGCTCGGCCTGCACGCTGGAATCCTTCACCGCCATGGTGGCGCGGCTGGCGGACCTCATCGGCGTCGACCACATCGGCATCGGCTCCGACCTGTGCCAGGGCCAGCCCGACAGCGTCGTCGCCTGGATGCGCAACGGCCGCTGGACCAAGGGCGAGACCAGCATCGGCCTCGGCGCGGCCGTGTTCCCGCCGCAGCCGGCCTGGTTCCGCGACAACCGCGACTTCGGCAAGATCCGCGACGGCCTGCTGATGCAGGGATTCTCCGTTGCCGACACCGCCAAGATCATGGGCGGCAACTGGTATCGGTTCTATGCTGAGGCCTTCGCGCCGCGTTCGTGACGGCGCGGGCACCGGTATGGCGACGGGGGCGAGATGAGCACGGGAACCGAGACGGCCGGCTTCATGGCCATGAAGGGCGCCGGCTACTACTCCAGGGCCACCACCGGGGCGCGCGACGTGATCAACGCCGCCGTGCCGCTCATCGTCGCCGCGGTCGAGCGCATTCCGCGCACGGGCGGCCGCCCCTTCCGCTGCGCCGATCTCGGCTGCGCCGACGGCGGCACCTCGGTGGAGATGTGGGCCGGCGTGCTCGCCCACCAGCGTGCGCGCGAGCCGGAGCGGCCGATCGAGATCGTCTACGTCGACCTGCCGCGCAACGACTTCAGCCAGCTCTTCCGCATGATCCACGGCCAGACCGAGACGCGCAGCTACTACGGCGCGGTCGCCGACGTCTATCCGTTCGCCTCGGGCACGTCCTTCCACCAGGCGATCTTCCCGCCCGCGAGCCTCGACCTCGCCTTCTCCGCGACCGCCTCGCACTACATCTCCAAGGTGCCGGGCAGCATCGCCGGCCACGTGCACATGGTGGGGGCGGCGCCGGCGGAGCGGCGCGCCTGGGAGGAGGCGGGACGCATCGAGTGGGAGCGGCTGTTGCACCTGCGCTCGCGCGAGCTGGTGAAGGGCGGCCGGCTCGTGTTCCTCAACTTCGGCATCGACGCGCAAGGGCGCTACCTCGGCCACACGGGCGGGGTGAGAATGTTCGACACCTTCAATGCGCTGTGGCGGGAGCTGGCGCGCGAAGGCGTCATCACCGCGGCCGAGTACGAGGCCACCAACTTCCCCCAGGTCTACCGCACGGCGGCCGAGTTCACCGCGCCCCTGCGCGACCCGGCGAGCCCGGTTCATCGCAGCGGGCTGCGGCTGGAGCACGTCGAGGAGCGCCATCTCGTGTGCCCCTTCGCGCGCGCCTTCCAGCAGCACAGGGATGCGGAGCGGTTCGCGCGCGAGTACATCCCGACGCTGCGGTCGTGGAGCGAGCCGACGTTTGCCAGCGGCCTCGATCCCAAGCGCACGCCGCCGGAGCGGCAGCGCATCCTCGACGAGTTCTACGGCCGCTACGAGCGGCTGGTGGCGAGCAGCCCCGCCGGCCACGGCATGGACTACATCCACATCCACCTGGTGTGCGCCAAAGAGTGAGCGGGCCAAAGACAGTCGCGCTGCGCCCGCCCGATGTGGTCATGCGCCTCGCGCGCATGGGCGCCGCCCACCAGACGCGGCTGAGCTTCCTGCGCTCCATGCTGCGGCGCGCGGCGCGCGAGGGCTGGCGCTTCGCCCGCCCGCGGTTCGACATCGACGCGCGGGGGGTGGGGGTCGCCGTCTATGCCGTGGCTACGGGGGCGCACACCTACAGCCTCGTCGCCTTCGGCCACGACCTGCCGGCAGAGAAGCGCACCGACCGGGTGATCGCCGAGGCCTGGGATGCGACGTTCGTGCTCTACGACGGCGTGCCGGACGAGGCCGAGATCGCGCGGCTCGCAGCCAACGTGCCGCGGCAGGAGGCCGGACGCTATCGCCCGAGCGACCTGATCCTCGCCCGCGCCAACCGCAGCGTGCGCCTGTTCGAGCGCGTGGCGTCGGCGTTGAGCGCGGGCCGGCAGCCGGAGGCGCGCGACGTGGAGGCGACCGGCTACCTGATGCGCACCACGGCGGTCTACGGCAACGGCAAGTTCGGCATCGCCGACCACGCCGTCGTCGGCGGGCGCCCGGAGCTGGCGGCACCGTTCCGGGGGGAGATGCTGACGGTCTATCTCATCCGCGCCTTCACGGCAGACCTCGTGGAGCGCATGGCGGCGCTGAGAGCCGGCAGCGGCGCCGTCGCCCTGGCGCCGGAGCTGCGCCGCCGGCTCGGCATCGGCAACGCGACGGGGCTCGGCATGGCACCGTTTCTCGTGCGCCACCCGGCCCTCATCCACCGCTGGGTGGAGGCGCGCGAGACGGCGCTCGCCCGCGTACGCGCGGTGCCGGCGGCGACGGACGCCCAGCGCCGGATCCTGGCGCGGGCACTGCGCGGGGCGCGGGCCCAGGTCGCGGCCTGGACCACCGACGATCCGGTGCAGGCGCCGCGCATCCCCGTGCTGGCGGCCGATCTCGAGCGGCTCGACGCCTATGTCCGCGCGGGCGCGCTGGACGGGCGCGAGCCGTGGGACCGGCTCTATCGCTGGGCGGAGGCCAACCTGTCGCTCGAGGGGCAGGAGATGGCGGTGTCGCTGCTGATCGAGCCGCACGGGGCCATCGTCGACGACCTCGCCGAGCACATGGGCTGCGACGAGGGCGCGGTGTTCCGCATCGACGGGCGCATGCGTGTCGCCGACCTCGCGGCAGCGCTCGATGGCACCTACGCCTGGTCGCGGGCGATCGACTTCTCTCGCGCGGCCGCCAACGCGCGCTTCTGGTACGTCTCGGAAGAGAAGCTCGAGCCGCGGCTGGGCGAGCGTGACCGCGAGCCCGGCGCCGATCGCGAGCAGCCGCTGGCGGTAGCCCGCGACATCGAGCGGCTGCGGCTGGCCCTGTCGCAGGCGCCGCCCGAGGAGGCGCTCGCCCGGTTCCTGCTGCGCCATCCCGAGCACCGCCACGCGGTGCGCCGGGTGCAGATCGCCGCCGCCCACCCCTACGGCGAGATTCGCGACAACCTGATCGGCGCCGACGTGCGCGCAATCGACATCCTGCGCTGCAAGCTGGCGTTCTTCGGCGTCACGCGCTTCGACCCGCAGTCCGACAAGTGGCTGCGCATCACACTGTTCCAGGGCGCGCCGTTCCCGCACGAGCTCGGGGAGGGCGACTGGGACGGCTGGATCTGGGGCACGGAGGCGCGGGTGCCATGAGCATGTCGCGCAACGAGATCGAGAGCCTGGCGCTCAAGGCCGCGCGCGGCGCGGGCCTGAGCTGGGGGCTCGCCGAGGAGGCCGCAGCGGCGGCGGGCTGGCTCGCCGCGCATGGCCTGCCCTGGGCCGAGGAGCTGGCCGACGTGCTGGACCGGACAGGCGCGACGAGTCCGCCGCGGGTCGAGGACGGCACGGTTGCCCCCTCGCGCCCCGGCAGCGCGCTCTGCCCCATCCTCACGGGCGCCTTCCTGTCCGACCTCGGGCCCGCCGCCGTGCCGACGGAGATTTGCGATCTGCTGGCGCCTGCGTGGATCGTGCCGTTCGTGGCGCGGGTGGCCGGGCCCGACCGCCCGCTGTCCGTCGCCTGGGCTGGCGGGCAGCTCCTGGTCGGGGGGCCTGACGCGGGCGTGCGCGGCAGAGTGCCCGCGCCCTCCGCCGGTGTCCGGCATCGCGTCACCATCGCCGCGGCGCCGGGGGAGCCGCGCACCGGGGCGCCGCTGCCCCGCCGCGCTGCCCCCTACGCCGTGCCCGAGGCTGCGCTGCAGCGGCTGCTCGCGCTCGAGCAGCGCTGCTACGTGCCGGCCAGCATGCACTCGCGCCTGGCCGGGGCCGGCGCCGGGCTGCTCGACAACGACTAGGCCCCTGCAGTCGGACGCGCGCCCTGTCATCCCGGCCGAGGGCGTGGATGTCATGCCGGCCTCGGGCGCCAGCCCGAGAGGCGGTACCGAGGGCCCCAAACTGTCCAGCGATAGGTGCGCCGCCCTGGGTGCCGGAGATTGCGCTTCGCGCAATTCCGGCATGACAACCGCACACGCGTCGTTGCTGTCATCCCGGCCTCGGGCGCCCAGCCCGAGAGCCGGGACCTAGGACCACAACCTCTCCCGTGATGCTCTGCCGCCCTGGGTGCCGGAGATTTCGCTTCGCGAAATTCCGGCATGACAACCGCACACGCGTCGTTGCTGTCATCCCGGCCTCGGGCGCCCAGCCCGAGAGCCGGGACCTAGGACCACAACCTCTCCCGTGATGCACTGCCGCCCTGGGTGCCGGAGATTGCGCTTCGCGCAATTCCGGCATGACAAGCGCGCACGCATCGTTGCTGTCATCCCGGCCTCGGGCGCCCAGCCCGAGAGCCGGGACCTAGGACCACGACCTCTGCGGTGATGCACTGCCGCCCTGGGTGCCGGATATTGCGCTTCGCGCAATTCCGGCATGACAGCGTTGGCAGGCACGAAATTCCGGCATGACAGCGTTGGACGAGCCCGAGGGCAGACGCAAAGTTCCGGCATGGCCGTGCGTTCAGCCGGGCGGAGCGGTCTCTGCGATGGCCACTGCCGTCTTTACGCTGCGGCGGGCCATCCATTTGCGCCGGTGCCGTGCGGCCTCTACCTTTGCGCCCCTGACTGGTTCGCGCCCCCGGAGACACCCCCATGCGCATCGGCGTGCCGAAGGAGATCAAGGTTCACGAGTATCGCGTCGGCATGACGCCGGCCAGCGTGCGCGAGGCGGTGGCGCACGGGCACGAGGTGCTGGTGGAGCACGACGCGGCCGCGCGCCAGGGCATCAGCGACCAGGACTACCAGCGGGCCGGAGCCCGCGTGGTACCGACGGCCGCCGAGGTGTTCGCCGCCGCCCAACTGATCGTCAAGGTGAAGGAGCCGCAGCCGGCCGAGTGCGCCATGCTGCACGAGGGCCAGACCATCTTCACCTACCTGCACCTCGCGCCCGATCCTGAGCAAGCCAAGGCGCTGATGGCCTCGGGCGTCACGGCCATCGCCTACGAGACGGTGACGAGC
>DASRDL010000148.1:0-8144 GCA_035652635.1 Hyphomicrobiaceae bacterium
GCAGACGGCGACCCTGACCCGGGTCGGCGAGAACCGCTACCGCGGCAACTTCCACAACAGCGAGTACGACATCTCCGGGACCATCTTCGTGGTCGTCAACGGCAACAGCCAGAGCGTGCGGCTGACCAGCAGCAGCGGCTCCGCCATGTTCCGCCTGTCGCGGTGAGCTGGCCGGGCCGTCAGTGATCTGACCTTGACGGCTCAGCGGCGTCGCTCGCCGTCCTTCTGCCTCGGGTCCGGTCCCAGCATCAGCGTCGGCACGCCGGCGGTGTGGCTCTTGACCGTGAACACCTCCGTATGCGGGCGCCGGCCGGCGCGGATGGCCGACACCTCGACGCCGGCCGCGCGCAGCCGCCCGTGCGCCTTGGCGATGTCGGGCACGCGCCAGGAGAGGCCCCAGAGCCGATCCGGCCCCTCGCCGATGCCGCGCTTCAGCTCGTGTGCCACCTCGACGACGAGATCGCCGCAGCGGAAGAACAGGAGGCGGGCGCCCCACGCAGGCTCGCTGCGGTCGAGCCGCAGGCTGAGCCCCAGGCGGCCGGCATAGAGCGCGACCGCGCGCTCCGGGTCGGGCGTGCGGATGACGACATGGTCGAGGCCGGCCACCGCCGCGTCGGGATCGGCATCTGCATCGGCCAGCGGCGAGAGGGCGTGCGTGCGGCGGGCGGCAAGCGTAACCGGCACGCCGTGCGTGGCCAGTGGAGCCACGTGCAGACCATCGGCTTCCTGCCGCGTGGGCAGGCCGCGCCGCTCGAGCAGGCTCTGCGCCTTGACCGGATCGCCGACCGCGAAGCAAAGCGACGTGAGCCCCTCCGCGCCGACGGCATCGCGTATTGCGAGGCGCACGTTGCCGAGACCGATCACGCCGTGCTCGGCACGCCGCCCGAGCACCAGCTCGCAGCCGCGGATGCCGGCCTCCAGCGCCGCGGTGGATGCCACGATGTGGTCGAGCGCCTCGATCATGTTAGGGTGCGGCCCGCTGTTTGCGCAGGAGATGAGCCATTTCCTCTACCACGATCAGCCACAGCAAGGCCAAGCCGGCGGCCGCCGCGCGCGGGAGGGCCGCAACCGCGCCCGCTGCGCGCAAGCGGCAATCCCCCGAGGCGAGGCTGCGCGACCTCAAGGCCAGGCTGCGCGAGATCGCCGACCTCGGTGCCGCAGGGGCCGTGCTGGGCTGGGACCAGGCCACCTACATGCCGGGGGGCGGGGCCGCGGCGCGGGCACGGCAGGGGGCCACCCTCTCGCGCCTGGCACATGAGAGGCTCACGGCACCGGCGCTGGGCCGGCTGCTCGACGCCCTGCAGCCCTACGCCGACAGCCTGCCGGCCGATCACGACGATGCCTGCCTCGTGCGCGTGGCGCGGCGCGACTTCGAGAGGGCCGTCAAGGTGCCGGCCACCTTCGTGGCGCGCTGGAACGAGCACGGCTCGGCCTCCTACGACGCCTGGACCCGCGCGCGCCCCGCCGACGACTTTGCCACCATGCGGCCGCTGCTCGAGCGCTCGCTCGACTTCAGCCGGCAGTACGCCGGCTACTTCGCCCCCTACGCGCGCATCGCCGACCCGCTGATCGACGGCCCCGACGAGGGCATGACGACCGCATCCGTGCTGGCGCTGTTCGCCGAGCTGCGCGCCGAGCTCGTTCCCATCGTGCGCGCCATCGTTGCCCAGCCGCCGGCCGACGATCGCTGCCTCAAGGGCTCCTTCCCCGAGGCGGCGCAGATGCAGTTCGGCCTCGCGGTCGTGAAGCAGATCGGCTACGACCTCGATCGCGGTCGCCTCGACAAGACGCACCATCCCTTCTGCACCAGACTCGCCGGCGGCGACGTGCGCATCACCACGCGCGTGCGGCAGGACGACATCGGCGAGGCGCTGTTCTCGACCCTCCACGAGGCGGGCCACGCCCTCTACGAGCAGGGCGTCGGCGCCCACCTCGACGCCACGCCGCTCGGCTGCGGCGCCTCGGCGGGCGTGCACGAGAGCCAGTCGCGGCTGTGGGAGAATATGGTCGGCCGCAGCCGCGGCTTCTGGCAGCACTTCTATCCCAAGCTGCGCCAGGCCTTTCCGGACCGCTTCACGCGCGTGCCGCTCGGCACCTTCTACCGCGCCATCAACAAGGTCGAGCGCACGCTCATCCGCACCGATGCCGACGAGGTGACCTACAACCTGCACATCATGATGCGGTTCGACTTGGAGCTCGATCTGCTGGAGGGCCGCCTCGAGGTGAAGGACCTTCCCGAGGCGTGGCGCGCGCGCTTCGCTGCCGACTTCGGCATCACACCGCCCGACGATCGCGACGGCTGCCTGCAGGACGTGCACTGGTACGCCGGCGCCGTGGGCGGGGGCTTCCAGGGCTACACCATCGGCAACATCCTCGCCGCCCAGCTCTACGCCGCCGCGGTCGAGGCCCAACCCGAGATTCCCGGCGAGATGGCCGAGGGCCGCTTCGCCACCCTGGCCGAGTGGCTGCGCCACAACGTGCATCGGCATGGCCGCAAGTTCACCCCCGACGACCTCGTGCGGCGCGCCACCGGTGCGCCGCTGCGCATCGCGCCCTACCTCGCCTATCTGCGCGGCAAGTACGGCGAGCTCTACGCGCTGCCTTAACCCGACGGCAGGGGCGCCGGCATCCATCGCTTGCCGAAATCTCTGGCTCGGTCCGGCACGGCCATGCATTGATTGGCGTGAGCAAACGGCCGCAGAGCCGGGTCAGGGAGAGAAGCGTCCATGCCGTCAGCAGTCCGTGCAACGTTCCGATTCCTGGTGTCGGCCACACTCGTCGCGTTTGCAGCCGGTGCCGCGGGCAGGCCGGCCGCCGCGCAGGCCTACCCCGAGCGCAGCATCATCCTCGTCGTCCCCTTTGCCGCCGGCGGGGCGGCCGACGTCTCGGCGCGCATCATGGGCGATGCCATGTCGAAGATCCTGGGGCAGACGCTGGTGGTCGAGAACGTGGGCGGTGCCGGCGGCGCTACCGGCACGCTGCGCGGCAAGAACGCCAGTCCCGACGGCTACACGATCGGCCTCGGCCACATGGGCACCAACGCCGCCGCCGTCGCCACCAACCCGCGCCTGCCCTACGACCCGGTCAAGGACTTCGATTACCTGGGCCTCATCAATCTCACCCCCAACCTGCTGATCGTGCGCAAGGACTTGCCCGTCGACACGCTGCAGGAGTTCACCGCCTACGCCAGGCAGAAGGGCAAGGACCTGAAGATGGGGCACAACGGAGCGGGCTCGCTCGCGCACCTCACCTGCCTGCTCTACTTCCAGCTCATCGGCGTGGAGCCCACCTTCGTCGTCTATCGCGGCTTCGGCCAGACCATCAACGACATCCTCTCCGGCGCCATCGACGGCACGTGCGATCTCGTGGCATCGGTGGCAGGCCATGTGCGCGGCGGATCGGTGAAGGCGTTCGGCGTCGCCGCCGATGCGCGGTCCGCGGCGCTGCCCGAGATCCCCACATCGACCGAGGGCGGGCTACCGGATTTCAAGGTCGAGAGCTGGCTCGGCCTCTATGCGCCCAAGGGCGTGCCGGCGCCGATTCTCGCCAAGCTGCGCGAGGCGGTGCTCGAGGCGCAGGACGACCCGGCAGTGGCCAAGCGCTTCGCCGACATCGGCGGCGCCGTGCCGCCCAAGGAGAAGCGCGGCGCCGAGTACATGACCAGGCTCGTCGCCGGCGAGGTCAGCCGCTGGGTCGATATCGTCAAGAAGGCCGGGTCCACCAAATAGCCGCAGCCGCGCGCCGCAACCACGGTCAGCAACGTCTCTTCATTGCGACGGCAAAATGCCCTATAGGCTGTAGCCGATGAACCGACCGCTGAAACTTGGCATCGCCGGCCTCGGCACGGTGGGCACCGGACTCTTGCAGCTGCTGCGCGAGCATGCCCAGCGCCTGGCGGGCAGCCTCGGCCGCAGCATCGAGGTCGCCGGCGTATCGGCGCGCTCGCGGGCCCGGGACCGCGGCGTTTCCCTCGCGGGCATCGAGTGGTTCGACGATCCCGTCGTTCTCGCCGCGGCCCCCTCGATTGATGTCCTCGTCGAGCTGATCGGCGGGGAGGAGGGCGTGGCCCGCGCCGCCGTTGAGGCGGCGCTCGGCGCCGGCAAGCCGGTCGTCACCGCCAACAAGGCGCTGCTGGCACGGCACGGCACCCGTCTCGCCGAGCTCGCCGAGCGCAAGGGCGTGGCCCTCAACTTCGAGGCGGCGGTGGCGGGCGGCATCCCCATCATCAAGACCCTGCGCGAGGCGCTCGCCGCCAATCAGATCCGCCGCGTCTACGGCATTCTCAACGGCACCTGCAACTACATTCTCACCCAGATGCAGGAGGAGCACCGCTCGTTCGACGAGGTGCTCAGGGAGGCCCAGGAGAAGGGCTACGCCGAGGCCGATCCGACCTTCGACATCGACGGCTTCGACACCGCCCACAAGCTCTCGCTGCTCACCAGCCTCGCTTTCGGCACGCGCGTGGCCTTCGACGACATCGACGTGGAGGGCATCCGCACCATCACCCAGGCCGACATCGAGGCGGCCGACGACCTCGGCTACCGCATCAAGCTCTTGGGCGTGGCGCTGATGACCGAGAGCGGCATCGAGCAGCGCGTGCACCCGGCCATGGTGCCCAAGCACTCGGCCATCGCCGAGGTGTCCGGCGTGACCAACTGCGTGGCCGTCGACGGCGACTTCTGCGGCAACCTGCTGCTGGCCGGTGCCGGCGCGGGCGCAAAGGCGACGGCCTCGGCGGTGGCGAGCGACATCCTCGACATCGCCCGCGGCGACAACCCGCCCCCGTTCGGCGTGCCGGCCGCCAGGCTCAAGGCCTACCAGCGTGCCGGGCTCGGCCGCCACCAGGGTGCCTACTACGTGCGCCTCTCCGTCTACGACCGCCCCGGCGCCATGGCCAAGATCGCGGGCCGCATGGGCGAGCGCGGGGTATCGCTCGAGAGCATCGTGCAGCGGCGGCCGCGCGGGGCCCAGCCCGGCATCGATGCGCGGCCCGTGCCGGGTGCGCTGACGCCGGTGATCCTCATCACTCACGAGACGACCGAGGAGGCCATCCGCGGCGCGCTCGACGCCATCCACAGGGATGGACAGGTGGGCGAGAGGCCGCAGATGATCCGCATCGAGCCGCTGTGAGAAGCGGCTTGCGTGGCAACTCGAGCGGGAGGGCGCGATGCAGAACGCGATCCAGGGACACGACATCGCCGGCGGACTCGACCGCGTGCTGGTGCTGGAGGTGGCGCGCGTCACCGAGGCGGCCGCCATTGCCGCCGCACGGCTGAGGGGGCGCGGCGACGAGAAGGCCGCCGACCGCGCCGCCGTCGACGCCATGCGCAAGGAGCTCGCCAAGGTCCACATCAAGGGCCGCGTCGTGATCGGCGAGGGCGAGATGGACGAGAGCCCGATGCTCTACATCGGCGAGGAGGTGGGGGTGGGCGACGGCCCCGAGGTGGATATCGCCGTCGACCCGCTCGAAGGCACCACCATCTGCGCCAAGGCGATGCCGAACGCGCTGTCTGTGCTCGCCATCTCCGAGCGCGGCGGGCTGCTCAACGCCCCCGACATGTACATGGACAAGATCGCCATCGGCCCGGGCTACCCCGAGGGCATCATCGACCTCGATGCCCCCCCTGCCGAGACCATCGCCAAGATGGCCAAAGCGCGCGGCGTTCCGATCTCCGACATCACCGCCTGCATCCTCGACCGGCCGCGTCACGCCGCGCTGATCAAGGCCGTGCGCGAGGCCGGCGCCAGCATCCAGCTGATCCCCGACGGCGATATCGCCGGCGTCATCTGGACCACCGACCCCGAGCAGACCGGCATCGACATCTACCTCGGCGCGGGCGGAGCGCCCGAGGGCGTGCTGGCGGCGGCAGCGCTGCGCTGCATCGGCGGCCAGATGCAGGGGCGGCTCGCCCCCGAGCTGCACGCCGAGAAGGAGCGGCCCAAGCTCATCGAGCGCGCCCGCGCCATGGGCATCGGCGATATCAGGCGCAAGTTCGGCATGGCGGAGCTGGCCTCCGGCGACGTCATCTTCTCCGCCACCGGCGTCACCGACGGCTCGCTGCTCGACGGCGTGCACTTCCGCGGCGAGTTCGCCGAGACGGAGACGGTGGTGCTGCGCTCCAAGACCGGCACCGTGCGCCGCATCAAGACCACCTTCCGCATGCTCGGCACCAAGGCCACGCCGGGCATCTGACGGGCGACGCCGGAGGGGTCAGACCCCTCGGTTCCACCGTCGAGATCAGGCGCCAACGTTCGCGCGAGGGGTCTGACCCCTATCGAAGCCGGTAGACGCGCGCGGCGGTGTCGTGGAACAGGGCGGCGCGCTCGTCCGCCGAGTAGCCCTTGCTCAGGAGCTTGAACGAGTTCCACAGCACCGTGTAGCTGCAGCTCAGCTTGTCGACGGGGAAGTTCGATTCGAACATGCAGCGGCCGGGACCGAAGCGCTCGATCGTGTAGTCGAAGTAGCGGCGCGTCGCATTGGCCAGCTCGGCACTGGTCGGCGGCTTCGGCCGATGCTCCCAGCCGTAGCCGTTGATGTCCATGTTGAGGCCGCCGAGCTTGACGACCACGTTGGGAGAGCGCGCCAGCTCGTCCATCTGCCCCTTCCAGTAGGCGAATACCTCGTCCTTCTTGTCGGCGTAGGGGCCGATGCCGACCGGGCCGCCGAAATGGTCGAGCACGATGGTGGTGTCGGGGAAGGCGCGCGCCAGGCTGACGGCGTCGGGGAGCTGGGTGTGCGCGCACCACACCTCGAAGCTCAACTTGCGCGGAGCCAGGTGCTTGAAGCCGGCGCGGAAGTCGTCGTGCAGCAGCAGGTGCTCGGGCGGGTTGGTGCGGTGATTGCGGATCTCGGGGCTCTGATGCCAGAAGGCGCCGCGCCTGATGCCGCGGAAGCGTCCGCCGCCGGCGGCGATGTGGGCATCGAGCACGTCGGCCGCCGCGTCGCCGATCCGCAAGTCCACGGTGCCGATGATGCCGGCGGCGATACGGGCCTTCCCGTAGCCGCCCGAGGCGCTCATGGCGGCGATGCCGTTGACGAACTCGGTCTCGCCGATGGCGCGGTAGGCCTCGGGCCCGTCGGCCTTGAACATCGCCCCGCACTCGATGAAGACGGTGGAGACGATGTTGTGTCCGCCGCCGATGTCGGCCAGCATCTCCTCGAGCAGGTAGCGCTCCTGCACGGCGCCGGCCCGGAAGTCCCACAGGTGATGATGCGGATCGCAGATGGGGATGTCGGGCTCGAGCGCCTCCTCCTTCACCTTGCCGAGCCAGGCCTCGTTGCGTGACTGCGCGACCATGCGTTCCTCCCACCGGCAGCGATGTTTGGGGGCCAGCCTAGCGGCTTGCGCCAGGGATTGCGACCGTCGAGTTGCAGACCTGGCGGGACCCGGTCAGTTCGGAAAACGACCGTCCATGTAGCGGCGCCACTGCTGCTCGCCGATCAGGCAGTCGCTCGCTTCCGCCGGTGCCTGAACGCGGATGACGCGGGCGGGCGGTGCGCGGCCGGCGATCTCGAGCAGCAGCTTCTGGCGCGTGGCTGTCTTGAACTCGGAGCGCTGCTTGATCGGGATCATGAAGGCGCCGCTGCCGCCGATCACGCAGTCGGCGTAGTAGCGGTCGAGATCGGCGAGGTCGAAGAAGCCGGCGGCGAGCTTGAGCATGATGGGCAGCCCGTTGACGACGATGCCGGCGGCAACGAGCTCGTCGCGCGCGTCGACCACGGGTGGACCGGCATTGTTGGGGCCGTCGCCGGAGACGTCGACGACACGGCGGATGCCGCGCGCGCCGCTCGAGGCGAACAGCCGGCCCGAGAACTGCAGCGCCGAGGAGATCGACGTCATGCGCGCGCGCGAGATCGGCGCCGCCTCCAGCCTGTCGGCGAAGGCGTTCGCCGCCGGCGGCCCGTCGAGGAGAGTCCACGGAATGACGACTTGCTGGCTCGGCGGGCCAGCCCACTCCATGTAGACCACCGCAATGCGCCCATACGCACCGGAGGTGATGGCCGCCTGTACCTCCGCATCGCGGAAGGCGCTGACATAGCCGTCGCGCTGCAGGCGCTGCTCGTCGAGGTCCATGGACAGCGACACGTCGACGGCGATGACGAGCTCCAGGTCGACCGGGGTCTGCGCCTGCGCGGGCAGGCC
>DASRDL010000149.1:0-3377 GCA_035652635.1 Hyphomicrobiaceae bacterium
AGCCGTCTCGCCTCGGCCGCGTAGTAGCGCAGGAAATCGACGGCCTCGCGTACGTCGCCCAGCGCGTTCTCCAACGTCTTGCCGGCCTCGCGCACCATCACCGCCATCAGCCGGGCGCGATCCCGCTCGTAGAGGGCAGCGGCCCGCTCCAGGATGTCGGCGCGCGCCGGTCCACCCAGCTTATCCCAGGCATGGGTCGCCGCGGCAGCGCTGGCCAGTGCCTGCTCGATGGCGCCCGCGTCGGCGGTCTCCACGGTGCCGATGCGCACGCCCCTGTCGTGCGGGCTGAACATCAGCTCGGCCGCGCCGCGGCCCAGCAGCACGCGGCCGTCGACGATGGGCGCGGCCGCGTGCCAGACCTCGAGCTCGCTCCTGATGCGGTCGAGCAGGGGCGCGCGCACGGACGGCTCGCCGAGCGCCAGCCCGGCGCTGTTGATGCGCTGGCTGCCGAAGATCTCCGCCGGCCGCGGCAGGCGCTTTGCCGCCGCCGCGGTGCGCACGCCCTCGACGGGATCGCGGATGATGTCCTCGATGGGTGCCGCATCGTCGGCCAGGCGGTTGACGAAGGAGGTATTGGCACCGTTCTCGAGCAGGCGCCGCACCAGGTAGGCGACCAGGTCCTCGTGCGGGCCGACGGGGGCGTAGATCCGGCAGGGCGCGTTGAGCTTGCCGCCGCCGACCACCTCCTCGTAGAGCGCTTCTCCCATGCCGTGCAGGCGCTGGAACTCGTACACGCTGCGCGCGGCCGACACGTAGACCGAGGCGATGGTCTGGGCATTGTGGGTGGCGAATTGCGGATAGAACGCCTTCGGGTCGGACAAGAGCTCGCGCATGCAGGCGAGGTAGGAGGCGTCGGTGTGCACCTTGCGGGTGAAGACGGGATAGTCGGCGAGGCCACGCTCTTGCGCCCACTTGATCTCGCTGTCCCAGTAGGCGCCCTTCACCAGCCGGACGGGGATGGTCTTGCCATGCTGGCGGGACAAGGCCTGCAGCCATCGCAAGACGGGCAGCGCGCGCTTGCCGTAGGCCTGGACGGCGAGGCCGAGGCCCGGCCAGCCGGCGAGCCTGGGATCGGCGAAGGCGCCGGCGAACAGGCCGAGGGTGAGGTCGAGCCGGTCCTGCTCCTCGGCATCGACTGTCATGCTCAGGCCGTGGCGGCGCGCGGCGGCGGCCAGCTCTATGAGCCGCGGCAGCAGCTCGGCCTCGAGCCGCGCCTCCTTGCCGGGGTCGAAGCGTGGATGGATGGCGGAAAGCTTCACCGACACGCCGGGGCGCGCCATCAGCGAATAGAGGTCGCTCGGTGCCGGGCCGCTCGCCGCGCCGATGGCTTCGATGGCCGCCATGTAGCGGTCGAAGTAGCGCTCGGCGTCCCTGGCCGTCTTCGCCCGCTCCCCCAGCATATCGTAGGAGAAGCGGTAGCCCCGCGCCTCGAAGGCAGCGGCCCGGCCCAGCGCCTCCTTGATGGTGCGCCCGAGCACGAAATTGTCGCCCAGGATCTTCATGGCCTGGCGCACGGCCTGGCGGATGAAGGGCTCGCCGGAGCGGGCGACCAGGCGCTTGAGGATGGCCGCGGGCCCGGTGCCCTGGTCCTCGGCGAGGCGCACGAAGCGCCCCGTCAGCATCAGGCCGAAGGTGGAGGCGTTGACGAGCAGGCTGTCGGAGGCGCCGAGGTGCCGCTCCCAGTGGCCCTCGCCGATCTTCTCGGCGATCAGTGCATCGGCCGTGTCCTTGTCGGGAATGCGCAGCAGGGCCTCGGCCAGGCACATCAGGATCACCCCCTCCTCGGAGGTGAGGCCGTACTCGTGCATGAAGGCATCGACGCCGCCGTGGCTGTGGCGGTTGGCGCGCGCCGCCCGCACCAGACCTGCCGCGAGGCCGGCGATGCGCGGCTTCTGCTCGGCCGGGGCGGTCGCGCGTTCGATGAGGCCGGAGACCGTCTCGGCCTCGTCGCGCAGGAAGGCGGCGGCAATCTCTTCGCGCGGCGGGGACGACGGCCGCTGCTCTGGACGGCTGACGGCGTCATGTGCTTGACCGGACATGTGCGATCCTCGAGTGGCGAAGGCGGCACGAGCGATTCGCAGAGCATGCGCAGTCTAGCAGATCGCGAGCAGCGCCCCATCCGTGGTGCAGCCCCGTGAAGTGCCGATACATGGAGGACATGAGACGTGACAGCGACGGTTTCCGTCATCCGCCGACTTGCCGAGCTGAGGGCGCAGACGGCCGCCTGGCGTGCGGCCGGCGAGCGCCTCGGGCTGGTGCCGACCATGGGCGCCCTGCACGAGGGCCATCTGTCGCTGGTGCGCCTCGCCCGCCGGACCTGCCGGCGCGTCGTGGTGTCGATCTTCGTCAATCCGACCCAGTTCGCCCCCAACGAGGACTTCGCCCGCTATCCGCGCGACGAGGCGGGCGACCTCGCCAAGCTCGCCGGGGTTGCGTGCGATCTCGTGTGGGCGCCCGAGGTGGCCCAGATGTATCCCGATGGCTTCGCCACCCGCATCGTGCCGGCTGGGGCTGCCGAGGGCCTGGAAGGCGACTTCCGCCCGCACTTCTTCGCCGGCGTCGCCACCGTGTGCTGCAAGCTGTTCAACCAGGTCGAGCCCGATGTGGCCGTGTTTGGCGAGAAGGACTACCAGCAGCTGTGCGTGGTGCGGCAGATGGTGCGCGACCTCGATCTACCCCTCGCCATCGTCGGCGCGCCCACCGTGCGCGAGGCCGACGGCCTGGCCATGAGCTCGCGCAACGCCTACCTGACGCCCGAGCAACGTCGCGCCGCACCGGCGATGCATCGCGCCCTTGCGTCGGTGGCGGCGCGCGTCGCCGCGGGCGAGGCGCCTGCACACGCTGCCCGGGACGTGCGCGCCGAGCTGGTCCGCGCCGGCTTCGATCCGATCGATTACGTCGAGGTGCGCGATGCCGAGACGCTGCGCCCCGTCAGCGACGCCAGCCGTCCCCTGCGTGTGCTGGCGGCGGCTTGGCTCGGCAAGACGCGCCTCATCGACAACGTCGCGGTCTGAGCGCGTCCCGGCGAGCTTGCCTGTCCGGCCACGCCGGGACATCCTGCCGCCCACGAGGTTGGTCGGCAAGGGAGCATGGCCGTGAGCATCGAGTTCCTGGTGACATCCTTCATTGTCGTCGTTTCCCCCGGCATCGGCGTGCTGTTCACGATGGGCGCCGGCCTGTCGCGCGGCTGGCGCGCAGGCGTGGTGGCCGCGTTCGGCTGCACGCTCGGCATCGTCCCGCACATGGCGGCGGCGATCATGGGCCTGGCGGCGCTGCTGCACACGAGCGCCGTGGCGTTCCAGGTGCTCAAGTACCTGGGTGTGGCCTACCTACTCTACATGGCCTGGAGCACGCTCAGGGAGAGCGGGGCGCTCCGC
>DASRDL010000150.1:0-8372 GCA_035652635.1 Hyphomicrobiaceae bacterium
TTCTCGCGGGAGCGCACCACGGACTACGGCTTTGGTGCCAACAAGATGCGGCTCGACGGCTATCCTGCCCGCATCGGCGAGTGGAAGACGATCGGCGACGCAAAGTTCGTCGAGGAGAACGCCCGCTGGCAGGACCAGGCCTGCCATCGCTCCCTCTACTCGCATCAACTCCGGGCAGCCTTGCAGATCGCCATCGAGGACCCGCACCGCGCGGTCACCTTCGTAGGCCTGGCCTGCTCGGGGGCCGAGACCACCTTCGGCCTCTTCCTCGAGTACAAGGGCAACGAGTGGGTGCCCTATCCCCCCGACCTGCCGCAGATCTCGGCGGCCGCCGAGGCGCAATGCGGCGGCAAGGGCGCACGCGACTACGATCTGCCCGAGGCCTACCACCTGGGCGGCAGGATCCCCGAGCTCAAGGGCGGCCTCGTGCTCAAGAAGTGCGATGCCAAGCAGGCGCGCAAGATCGACCTGCTGCTGCTGTCGATCGGCGGCAACGACGTGGGCTTCTCCAGGCTCGTCGCCAATGCCGTGCTGGCCGACCAGTCGATCCTGCGCAAGCTCGGCGGCTGGTTCGGCCAGGTGCACGGCTTCGCCGAGGCCAGCGCCCAACTCGACCGGCTCGACGACCGGCTGAAGTCGGTCAACCGCGCTCTGCACAACCTGTTGCACATCCCCTGGCCCGAGTCGGACCGGGTGATCCTCACCGCCTACCCGCCGATGGCCATCCTGGACGACGGCAAGTCCGCCTGCCCGGACGGACAGGCCGGCATGACCGTGCTGTCGGAATTCTCACTGAGCGAGGCCAAGGCGCGCGAGGGCAACGTCGCCGCAGAGCGCCTCAACGCCATCATGAAGGAGAGCGCACACCAGCACTTCTGGAGCTTCGCCGAATCGCACCGCGCCACCTTCCGCGGCCGCGGCCTGTGTGCGGGGTTCAGCGATGCGCCCTGGACCATGGCCGACGAGCTGCGCGTGCCGCGCAAGGTCAACGGTGTCTGGGAGCCCTTCAACCCCGCGGACTGGCGCGCCTACGCACCGCGCCAGCGCCTGTTCCGCACGCCCAACGACGCCTACATGACCGGCAACTTCCACGTCGCCGAAACGGTCATGCAGAAGGTGCTGAAGAACCAAGGCTACGGCTGGGTCCAGCTGCTGCTGGCAAGCGTGTACTCCGGCGCCTTTCACCCCTCGGCCGAGGGCCAAGCGGCGATCGCCGACGCCGTGGTGGAGCGCGCCCGCGCCGTGCTCGCCAAATACGCGAGCCAAACCCGTCACGCAGCCGGCGGCGGGCTCGACCTCGGTCTCGTCGACGACGCCGTGGACGGGCGCTGAGTCTGGGCTGTCGGTCAGCGCCCGATCAGGCGCGCGAACCAGCCGTGTCGACGCCCGGAGAGGCGCTCGACCTCCCCGGACCGGGCGTGGATGAGGAGTTGCGCCTTGCGCTTCTGCGCCAGCTTGCGGCCGACTGCCTCCGCTTCCTGCTGTGTGGGGTAGTGGCCGAGCTCACGCCCGCCGTCCTCCCGGACGATCCAGTCATCGTGGTCGCCCGGGGCCACGTGAAGACCGCGCCGCATGATGGCTCAGTCCTCGACGCAATCGTCGTAGCGGCTCCACCAGTAGGGGTCGCCGGTGGCGAGGGCGCGACGGCGCAGCCAATGGCAGCCGTCCTCCGTGTAGACGTACTGCGGCGGGGGGGCGTAATAGCGGATGGTGGGCGGCGGGCGCACCACGACCGCCGGCGGCGGCTCCTCGATGACGGTCACCCCGTAAGCGGGGCGGGGTCGAACGATGATCTCCTGAGCTGCGGCAAAAGGGGTCGCCAGCATTCCGCAGATCGCGGCGCCGACGCGGGCAATGCCAAGGCCAAGGCGCATGATGTCCTCCCGTTCGCAAGCTACGGCACCGGCCGGGTAACGTCGCAACCGTGCGAAGGTTGCACCTGCGTTGCTTTCTCGCTCAGGCCGGCCGCCCGGCCAGGGCCGCCAGCTGCAGGCTGTCACGGCCGGCGCTGGCCGCCAGCACGCGGTCGAGCACGGCGAGGCTCGCATCCAGGGCCGAACCTGCTGCGAGCCCGTCGGCGAGGTGGCCGAGGAGCAGCCCAGCGAACAGGTCGCCGGCACCGTTGGGCAGCCCGGCAAGCCGCATGGATTGGCGCTCGAGGCAGGTGTCGCCGGCCACGAGCACGGTCGCCACGCCGGCGTCGGTCTCGCGCGCGGACGTGACGACGACGGTCGCCGGGCCGAGGCGACGGGCCGCGGCGGCCGTCTCCTCGAAGGTGCGCGGCGCCGTGCCGGTGAGCCAGCCGAGCTCGAAGGCGTTGGGCGTCGCGATGGTGGCGAGCGGCAACATGAGGTCGCGGATGGCCGCGGCCGTGGCCTCGGAGACGTAGAGGCGGCCGGCATCGCCGAGCACCGGATCGACGAGCACGGCGGCGTCGGGCCGCGCCGCCTTGATGGCGGCGACCGCCTGCGCCGCTGCCGCCACCGCCTCGGGCGAGGCGAAATAGCCGGCGAGCACGGCGTCGATGGATGCCCAGCAGCCATCGGCCGCGAGCGCGGACAGCATGTCCGCCAGGTCGGCCGGCGCCACTTCGCGCTTGACGAGGCGGCCGAGCCCGGGCCGGCTCGCCAGCAGCACCGTCGGCAGCGCCCACACCTCGTGGCCCAGATGCCGCAGCGCCGGTACCGTGGCGGCGAGGCCCACGCAGCCGCGCACCACGTGCGATGAGATCGCCAGCACCTTGGCCATGGCCCTCGCCTATATCACGTTGCGCTCGAGCAGCGGCCGGCCGGCCGCGATGCGGCCATAGCCGAGCCGCGTCAGGTCGATGGTGGTGAAGCGGCCATGCGCGATGAGCTCGGCCACGGCGCGGCCGGCGGCGGCTCCCTGCTGCGCACCGTGGCCGGAGAAGCCGTTGGCGAAATAGAGGTTGGCGAGGTCGGGATGGGCGCCGATGACGGCGTTCTGATCGAGCGTGTTGTAGTCGTAGTAGCCGGCCCACGCGTTGACCACCTTGATGGCGGCAAACGCCGGCACACGCCGCGCAAGGCGTGGCCACACCTCGCTGTCGAAGAAATCGTGGTCGATGGCCTCGAGGTCGCGGGCCGGCGGCTCCCGACCCTCCTCCGGGGACTTGCCGCAGATGAAGAAGCGGCCCTCCGGCCTGAACCACACGCCCGAGGGGTCCACGGTCAGCGGAGCGCGATTCAGCGCTTCGGGCGCCTCGCGGCAGTCGATGACATAAATGTAGCGCTTGCGCGGCTCGACCGGCAGCGCCACGCCGGCGAGCGCCGCAAGTGCACCGGCCCACGGCCCCGCGGCATTGACGAGTGCGCCGCAGGCGATGCGGAGACCGCCGGCCAGCCGGACGGCCTCGATGCGCCCCTTGGCCTCTATGGCCGTCACGGGGTCGTGCACCACCGTCACGCCCCGCGCCCTGGCGGCGTTGCGCAGCAGCGCAGCGAGGCTCGGCGGATCGAGCCAGCCCTCGCCCGACCGGCCGAAGCCGGCCGCGGCAACGCCCTCGGTCGAAAGCCACGGGAACTGCCCTCCCAGCTCGGGCGGCTCGAGCAGCGCGATGTCGGCGCCATGCGCCTGCTGCAGGGCGACATTCTCGGCGAGCAGCGTCCGGTCGGCCTCGGCAGCGAGCACGAGGTAGCCCTGCTCGCGGAAGCCCACGTCGGCCTCGGGTCCGAACGTCGGCTTCAACTGCCTGACGAGCGACAGCGTGAACTGCGACATGGCGATGTTCTCAGGGGTCGAGAACTGCTGGCGCAGCCCTCCCGCCGAGCGCGCCGTGCTGGCCTCGGCGTAGGAGGGATCGCGCTCGACGATGACGATGCGCCTGCCGGCGAAGGCCGCCTCTGCGCTCAGGAAGTAGGCGACGGCGCTGCCGACGATGCCGCCGCCGACGATCACCACATCCGCGCTGTCCACGGCCGCTCCTTGGGGTGGGCCCGTCATCCCGGGGTCAGACCCCTTGCCCCGACCTTTGAATACCTGCAGCGGGCGCAGACGCAAGGGGTCTGACCCCTTGGGCCGCAGCCCGCATCGTTGACATGGGCCTTTCACCCGCGCCAAAACCTTGGCCCCGGCCGCGGCGCTCGCCGCCGTGAGGCCGCCCGGTCAGCCAGCGCGCCCCATGTCCCGCTCGCCCAATTCGGCCTACCGCCTCGACCATGCGCGCGCCCGGCGCATCTGGCTGCGCGCCCAGCGCCTCGATCGGCGTGCGCCGTTCGGCGGCGGGGCCGAGGCCACGCCGGCCGCCGTCGCGCACCTCGGCTACGTGCAGATCGACACCATCAACGTGATCGAGCGCTGCCATCACCACATCCTCTACACCCGCATTCCCGACTACCGGCGCGCCCACCTGCACCAGGCCCAGAGCATCGACAAGTCGGTGTTCGAGTACTGGACGCATGCCCTCTCCTACGTTCCCACCAGCGACATGCGCTTTTTCGTGCGGGCCATGCGGCGCAACTGGCAGCGCCGCCGCGCGTGGTTCACCGCCGTGAAGCCAGCCGACCTGCGCAAGGTGGTCTCCCGCATCCGGCGCGAGGGGGCCCTGACGATCCGCGACATCGACGACGACGAGCTGGTGGAGAAGGCCCACCCGTGGGCCAGCCGCAAGCCGTCGAAGCGGGCGCTGCAGCTCGGCTTCTTCAGGGGCACGCTCACCGTCAGCCGCCGCATCGGCATGCTCAAGACCTACGAGCTGATGGATCGGCACTTCGGCTGGGAGAAGCCGCCGCGTCCGGCCGGCGAGCGCGAGGCGGCGCGATACCTGCTCGATCGGGCTCTGCGCTCCCAGGGTGTCGTGAGCCTCGACTCGGTCTGCTATCTCGACGCTCCGAGCAAGCCCTCGGTCAGGCGGGAGATCGAGGCGCGGATGCGCACAGGCGAGCTGGTGCCGGTCGAGATCGCGGGTGGACGCGAGCACTGGCTGCGCCCCGAGACGCTCGAAGACGCAGCCGAGATCGACGAAGGGCTGGTGCACATCCTGTCGCCGTTCGACCCGCTGGTGAGCCAGCGCAAGCGGCTCGAGCTGTTTTTCGGCTACGAGCACCTGTTCGAGGCCTACGTGCCCAAGGCGAAGCGGCGGTTCGGCTACTTCGCCCTTCCGGTGCTCGTCGGCGACGAGATCGTCGCCGCCATCGATCTGAAGGCCGATCGCGAGGCGGGCAAGCTCCTCGTCAAGCAGTGGACGTGGGTCGGGCGCGGCGCTCCGCGCACGCACAAGCGGCTGATCGAGGACGAGCTCGGCCGGTTCGAGCGCTTCCAGCTCGCGCCGCCGGACGGTGAATAGACGACATCCCCTCCCGGGCGCTCGCGCGCAGCTCAATTGCGGTGGCTCAGACCGCCTCGGCGAGGGGATTGCGGCGCGAGCCGCGCGGCGCTGCGGCGGAGGGGCGCCGCCTGGTCGGGCCCGCTGCCGGAGCGCTGCGGCCCGCCGGCGCCGGCATCCGGCCCAGCAGCGCCAGGCGCAGGTCGAAGACGCTGGCCGCGCTCGGCTCCTCGAGGACCCGCATCTCGCCGCCGGTCAGGGTGGCGATCGGCAGGCCGTCCTCGTAGAGCAGCCGGTTGCCGGTGAGCGCCGGCAGCCGCGGCCCCGGGGTGAGGATGCCCACGAGGTTGAGCGGATCGGCACCCGAGATGGAGACGAGGCTGCCGTCGCGCTTCCGGCGCCGCGTCTCGCGTAGCAGGCCCACCGCCTCGGGCAGAGCGAACTGCTCGCCCGTGAAGCCCGCAACGAAGCGTCCGCCGCGGATCTCCCCGCGGCTCTCGAGCCGGCGCAGCACGCGCAGGAGGTCGCGCCACGGCGGCAGGCGCTCCGACTCGCGTTCGAGGAGCCGCCAGAACACCACGCCGTAGCGGCGCAGCAGAGCCCGGGCGATGTGCTCGACGTCGGCAGCGTCAGGGGTCCGGGCCGGGGCGGCGATGGTCCAGCGTCCGGCATCCTCCATGCCGTAGGCGACCGTGCGCCGACGGCGCCTCTGCCCGCCCAACGGCCGTCGCTCTGCCGACGGCACGAGCAGGGCGCGCAGGCCGGAGAAGCTGTCCGAGCTGGCAAGGCCCAGCACGACAAGCTCGGCAAGCGCGTCCTCCACCTGCGTTCTGAGCAGTCCGGTGCCGGCGACGATGTCGTCGAAGAACGAGGCGCCGTGCTGGCGGATGAAGTCGGCCACCGTCCGAGCGTGCACCTTGGGTGTCGCCGGCTCCGCCTTCCCGGCCTGCCGGCGCCAGACCGCGGCATGCCGGCGGGGCAGGAGGGCAATGGCCGTCGACTTGAGCGGCCCCGGCTTGCGGGCCGAGCCGTTCTGACGGCCGGCGGGCGGGCGCAGGCGGGTCCAGGTCACGCGGCCGGAGCGACACTGCTCGTCGAGCCAGCCGGTCTCGTAGCCGGCAACGCGCGCCGCCAGAATCTCGCCCTCCCAGGCGCCCGCGGGCGCCTCGAAGCCCTCGAGCTGCTCGATGACGGCGCCGAGCGCCTCCGGACCCTCCATGCGGGCATCCTGGTCGACATGCTGCCAGGCGAGCAGGAAGCGCAGGAAGTCGCGCGCCGCCACCGGCTCGATCTCCGAGCGCAGCCGCTTCACCGTGTAGCGGTTGATGCGCGCCAGCAGGCCGCGCTCGCACCATTCATCCTTGTCCATACCGGGCGTGAACCGGCCGCGCATGGCGAAGCCTTCGGTCTGGAGCGCGATCAGTGCCGCGGCGACCTCCTCGCGCGCCAGCCCCAGCGGTGCGGCGAGAGCCTCCTCCGCCACCGGCCCCAGGCCCTCCAGCCGGCCGCGCAGGACCTCGACCAGGGCATCCTCCGGCGACCACTGCCGTTCTGCCAGGGCGGCCGGCGCGGCAATGGTGGGCTCCAGGCGGGCCTCCGCCCAGAGCGCCGCCAATTGCGGCAGCCGCTCGGCGACCGTCCAGAGTGCGTTATCGCCGTCGCTCAGCCTGGCGGCGCGCCTTTGCTTGGTCAGCTCATCCAGCCATTGGCGCCAGGCGGGCTGGCGAGCCACCTCCTCCTCGGTGACGAAGCCGAGCCACATCATGGCATCGTGCAGCTCGTCGGCATTGGCAGGCTCGGGCCAGGCCTCGGCCTTGACGCGGGCGATGGCCTCGGCGTCGAGCCGGCCGAGATCGGCGGCGGTGTCGGGGTCGAGCCAGCGCCGGCTCATCACGGCCTGCGTGCGGCGCTCCTCCAGCGGCGCGTCGTCGAGGAACGCATAGGGCCGGGCCGAGAGCACCTCCAGCGCCAGCGGCGACGGCTCGGTGAGGTCGCGGGCCACGATCTTGATGGTGCCGGTTTCGATGCCCTTCAACAGCCGCTGCAGTCCGGCGAGGTCCATCGCCTCGGAGAGACAGTCGGCGACAGCCTGATCGACAAGAGGGTGCTCGGGCACCTCGCGCTCGCCGGTGAGGTTCTCCGCACAGGCGATCTGGTCGGGAAACACGGCCCCGATCAGGTCCTCGGCGGCCATGCGGGCGAGCTGGGGCGGCACCTTCTTGCCGCCGCGGAAGCGCGGCAGCGCCAGCGATACGGCTGCCACCCAGCGCCAGCGGGCGATGAACATGGGCGCGTCGAGCATGGCCTGGACCAGCACGTCGCGCACGCTCGCGGAATTGAGGTAGCGCGCGACCTCGCCGAGATCGAAGCTGTGCGCCGTCGTCAGCGACAGGATGATGCAGTCCTCGGTGGCGGCCGCCTGCAGCTCGAAGTTGAACTTGCGGCAGAAGCGCTTGCGCAGCGCCAGCCCCCAGGCGCGGTTGAGGCGGCTGCCGTAGGGCGCGTGGATGACGAGCTGCATGCCGCCGGCCTCGTCGAAGAAGCGCTCGAGCACGATCTCCTTCTGCGTGGGCAGGCAGCCGAGCGCGGCACGGGCGGCGGCCAGATACTCCACGAGCTGGCTGGCAGCGGCCTCGGCGAGCCCCAGCTGCGTGCCGAGCCACAGACGCGCCGTCCCGCCGGCCGGATCATGGCTCAGCCGCGAGCCGATCTCCGCCCGCAGGCGCGATACGGCGACCGAGAGCTCGTCGCTGCGTCCGGGCGCCTCGCCCAGCCAGAAGGGGATGGTCGGGGTGGCGCCA
This sequence comes from Hyphomicrobiaceae bacterium, assembly GCA_035652635.1. Taxonomy (GTDB): domain Bacteria; phylum Pseudomonadota; class Alphaproteobacteria; order Rhizobiales; family Hyphomicrobiaceae; genus AWTP1-13. The sequence goes on from DASRDL010000150.1 coordinate 8,086, forward strand.
TGGGCATCCTCGACCCGCACCACGCCGCGCTCGACGCGCAGGATGCGGTAGGCCGTATTGCCGAGCTGGAACACGTCTCCCGCCATGCTCTCGATGGCGAAGTCCTCGTTGACCGAGCCGATCACCAGGCTCTGCGGCTCGAGCAGGACGGGATAGTCGGCGTTGTCGGGGATGGTGCCGCCCGAGGTGAGGGCCGTGAGGCGGGCGCCGCGGCGGCTCTTCAGGATGCCGTTGACGGCATCGCGGTGGATGAGGGCACCGCGACGGCCGCGCCGCGTGGTGAAGCC
>DASRDL010000151.1:0-19093 GCA_035652635.1 Hyphomicrobiaceae bacterium
GCCCAGCGCATCAAGGGCCTCGATCTGTGGAGCGCCATGGCGAACGCGCTGCGCAACTCGCTGCCGCGCGGTGCCGGCGCCAAGAAGGGCGGCCAACAGATCAAGACACTGATCGAATCGTTCCAGTATCCGCGCAAGGGCCCCGGCATGATGTGGGACGCGGCGGCAGCACACGTGAGGGCGCGCGGCGGCACCATCCACATGGGCACCTGGCTCGACAGCCTGCGCTGGGACGCCCGGACGGGGATGTGGACCATCGGCGTCATCACGCCCGAGGGGGAGTGGAGGCCGTTCACGGCGCGCCACGTCATCTCCTCGGCGCCGATCCGCGAGCTCGTCGCCAGCATCCGCCCGCAGCCCGCCTGCGTCGATGCCGCCTCCCGGCTGCGCTACCGCGACTTTCTCACCGTCGCGCTGATCGTCGACAAGCCGGACTTGTTCCCGGACAACTGGATCTACATCCACGAGCCCAGCGTGAAGGTCGGTCGCATCCAGAATTTCCGCTCCTGGTCGCCGGAGATGGTGCCGGACGAGAAGCTCGCCTGCCTCGGCCTCGAGTACTTCTGCTTCGAGGGCGACGGGCTGTGGAGCGCGAGCGACGCAGAGCTGATCGCGCTCGCCAAGAAGGAGCTCGCGCAGATCGGGCTCGCCGCCGAGGCCGACGTCAAGGACGGCTGCGTGGTGCGCCAGAAGAAAGCCTATCCGGTCTACGACGACAGCTACAAAGCCAACGTCGAGACGATCCGCACGGAGCTCGCCGAGCGCTTCCCCACGCTGCACCTCGTCGGGCGCAACGGCATGCACAAGTACAACAATCAGGATCATGCCATGATGACGGCGATGCTCACCGTCCGGAACATCTTGGCCGGCGAGACCATCTACGACGTGTGGAACGTCAACGAGGACGCCGAGTATCACGAGGCCGGCGCCGCCGGCGAGCGCGAGGCGCTGTCGAGCCTGCGGATGGTGCCCGCCCGCGTCGGCGCACGCTGAGGGGCCGCCGATGCTCGGCGCCATCGACGGCACGCGCGCTCCCGGCGACGGCCGGGTGCGCCCGGCCGCGGCAGGGCGCATCCCGGCGCGCCTCTACCCTCTCCTCGTCGTGGCGCCGCAGCTGTCGCGCTACGCCGTGGTGAGCCTGGTGGCGCTGGCGCTCGACTTCGCCGTGTTCCTCGCCTTGACCTCGGCATCCTCGTTGCGGCCGTCGCTGGCGGGCGTCGCCGGCTATGCCGCAGGCATGAGCCTGCACTACCTGCTGTCGATCGCCTTCGTGTTCGATGCCCGGGCCACCGACAAGCATCACGCGCGGCTGTTCGGCGAGTTCGCGCTGACCGGCGTCGGCGGCATGGGCGTGACGGCGCTCGTCATCGCCGTTGCCACCGGCATCGGCGGGCTTGCGCCTCTGGCGGGGAAGGTGCTCGCCGCCGGTGCGAGCTTCATCGTCGTGTTCGCGCTGCGGCGGATGGTGGTGTTTGCCGCCCGCCGCACCCCTGCAGGAAGCGATCCCGATCCCCTGCGCGCGCTGGGGCAGCGCGCCAGCGATGTCGCGAACGGCTGGTTCCGCGCCGTCAACCGGCGCCAGCCGCAGACCGACTTCTACGCCAAGTTCACGGTGGCCGGCGCCACCTTCTTTGCCGTTCTGGAAATCGCCTACTTCGCCTTCTCCGACACGCCGTCGTTCTGGTTGCCCTCTGTCGATGCCTTCGGCGGCACGGCCATCGGCCGCGACTTCCTCAACGCCTGGGTCGGCGGCCGCTCTGCCTTCGGCGCCGGCCCTGCCCCATGGTTCGACTTCACCGCCTACAACGATTACCTGCACACCCTCGTGCCCGTCACGGAGACCTACTTCTGGTCCTATCCGCCGCACGTCCTCCTCCTCCTGTGGCCGCTCGGGCTGTTGCCCTATCTCCCGGCCTTCGTGCTCTGGACGCTCGCGGGCTTTGCCGTCTTCCTGTGGGCGGCGCGGGTCGGCGGCATCGAGCGCCGGCATCTCCTGTTCGTTGCCGTGGCGCCGGCCGTCGCCGTCAACGTGTTCACCGGCCAGAACGGATTCTTCACCGCCGCGCTGCTGATTGCGGGCCTCGCCAACCTCGACCGCCGGCCGCTGCTCGCGGGCGCGCTGTTCGGCATCCTCACTATCAAGCCTCAGCTCGGCCTGCTGCTGCCCGTCATGCTGGTGCTGACGGGGCGCTGGCGGGTCATCGCCGTGGCGGGCGCGACGGCGGCAGGCTTGGTTGCCGTGACGGCGTGGCTCTACGGGCCCGACATTTGGACCGCGTACCTCGCCAAGGTGGTGCCGCAACAGCGGCTGCTGCAGGAGTACGGCGAGGGCCTGGTGCTGCGCCAGGTGCCGTCGGCGTTCTGCGCGGCGCGGCTCGTCGGCCTGTCGATCGGCGCGGCCTGGGCGCTGCAGCTGCTGGTATCGGCCGCCGCTGCAGCCGCCGTGGGGTGGACCTACTGGCGCCGGCGCGACCCGGTGCTGTCGGCGAGCCTGCTCGTCGTCGCCATCTTCCTGGTGTCGCCCTACACGTTGAACTACGACATGGTCGTGCTCGGCTGGGCGCTCGCCCTGTTGCGCCAGTGCGCCGACAACGAGCCGGTCGACCACTACCTCATCATCGCCCTGTGGACGCTGCCGGCCACCATGGTTCTGGCCGGGCTCGCCAACATCCCGATCGCCTTGCCGCTGCTCGCCGCCTTCGCGGCGCGGCTGCTGTGGCGGCTGGCCCACCGCGAAGCGCACGAGCCGGCCATGCCCATGCTCGTTGTGCCGGCGCGGGCTGCCTGACCTGCAGGAAGCACCCGGGCGGCGTTCGTCACTTGCCCCCTCTACCGTCCCGGCGGGCGCCCCACACGAGGCGCGTCACCACCGGGTCCTTGCGCGGCGGCTCGGATTCCGGCGCCGCCGCCACGGGGCGCCCGTGCTCCGCCTTGAGGCGGATGCGCACCGCCGCCTGCCGTATCGGCTCCTCGACGGGGGGCGGCGGCTCCGGCCGCTTCACGGTCGCCGCGGCGGGAGGCGACGTCACGGCCGTCTCGGTCGGTGCCGCCACCACCGGCCGGCTGAAGGTCCTCTGCACCTGGTCCTTGCCGAGGTAGATCAGGAACAGGATGGCGGCGAGCAGGATGCCGCCCAGCGTGTTGCCCGCCGTGACGGAGGCGATGTTGGCGACGAACTCGACGGCCTTGACGTCGGCCCCGCTCAGCATGCCGATGCCCAGCAGATAGAAGTTGGCGATGCAGTGCTCGAAGCCCAGCGCCACGAAGGCGCTGATCGGGAAGGCGATGGCCACCACCTTGCCCTCGACGCTGCGTGCGGCGGTGCTCAGCCACACGGCCACGCACACCAGCATGTTGCACAGCACCCCGCGCAGGAAGGCGGTGGGGACGTCGAGCCGGGCCTTGCCTTCGGCGATCTTGACCGCTGTCGCCTTGACGCCATTGCCGTCGAGGATGCCGGAATAGTGGATGGCGAGTGCCAGCAGGACGGCGCCGGCCGCGTTGGCCACGTAGACGAGCCCCCAGTTGCGGAGCATCGCCCCCCACGTGATCTTGCGTCCCGCCAGCGCCAGCACCATCAGGTTGTTGCCGGTGAACAGCTCGCCGCCGGCCACCACCAGCATGATGAGGCCGAGGCTGAATGCGAGGCCCGCCGCGAGGCGGCCGAGGCCGTAGCCCAGCGTATTGTCGGTCAGCACCAGGGTGGCCAGCGCGCCGCCGAAGCTGATGTAGATGCCGCCGACCAGGCCGAGCAGCAGCAGGCTCCTGACGGACAGGCTGGCCCGTGCCACGTTGGCGGCCTCGAGGCGGCGGGCGATGTCGCCGGGTGTGAACGGGTCGACCGACGGCTGCTGCTGTGTGGTGGTGGGCTTGGCCATGACATCCCCCGCCGGCTTTCCAGCGCCAGCAGCTCCGCTCGAGCGGTCAGACTACAGCAAGGCCGCGCCGTAGGAAATGCGCGAGGATCGTCCGCGGTCCATGGACAACCGCGCCCGGCGCGGAGGCGGATGCCCACGAGGGGGCGCGCCCGGCCGCTTCTGGTGCGTCCGCATCGCCACGCGCGTAGAATTCGAACCTCCTTGATTTCCGTCAATGAGCCGCTTGCGCAGGGGTCTTTGCTGGAAGCGACGTCCTGACGGAGCACCCCGCCCGTCGCTGGAGCCGAAGATGGCCGGTCCATTGCGGTATGCGCGCAGAAGCGCCCTGCGGGAAGCCGGCGCCGCCCTTCTGCGCGCTTCGTTTGCCACGGAGCTGCGGGCCTGGCGCGGAGAGGAGCCGCTGTGGAAGGTGTTCTGGGTCTACGGAGTGCTCGTGAGCATCGCCCTCGCCCTGTTCTATCTTCTCGCCATGGACGAGAAGCGGATCATCGTGCAGCAGGTGCTGCTGATCGCCCTTGCCGGCTATACGGTGTGGATACTCGTGGCGATCTGGCGCTGCGCCGCCAATTCCCCCTGGGGGTCGCTGGCGCGCGGGCTCACGGTCGCCTGGGCTGCGAATACCGTCCTTCTGCTGCTCTTCCTGCAGGTCGACCTGATTGCTGCCTACATGGGACGATGACCGCATGGAGCCACAAACTGCCGTCAGATCTTCCGCTGTGGGCGAGATCGTCCTCGGCGCCGCAGAGAGCCTCTTTCCGGGCTATTTCGCGCTGGTCATGGCAACCGGCGTCATATCCATCGCCTGCCAGCTGCTGGCGATGCCTGCAATCGCCCGTGCGCTGGTCGGCGTGAATTGGGTGGCCTACGTCGCACTTTGGGTGCTGACCCTTCTCAGGCTTTGGCACTTTCCCGGCAACATCGCCGTCGATCTGTCCAGCCACCAGCGCGCACCCGGCTTTTTCACCATTGTCGCGGGAACCTGCGTCTTCGGCACGCAGAACGCCATTGTCGCCGATGCCTACGGCGTCGCCGGTGCGCTCTGGCTGCTGGGTGTGGGGCTATGGTGCGTGGTGATGTACGCCTTCTTCACGGCCGTGACCATTCGCGAGCGCAAGCCGTCGCTCGCCGGCGGCATCAACGGAGCGTGGCTGATCGCGGCCGTGGCCACGCAGTCGATCGTGGTCCTCGAGGGCACGCTCGGGGCCGCGAGCGCCCCGCCGCTCGAGATCCAGTTCCTTTGCCTGGCCATGTTCATGATCGGCTGCATGCTCTATCTCGCGATCATCCCGCTGATCTTCTACCGTCTCACCTTCGTGCGGCTCTCCACCCACGACTTCAGCCCTCCCTACTGGATCAACATGGGGGCGGTCGCCATAACCACCTTGGCCGGTTCGATCCTCCTGCTTCGCGCCGGCGAATGGCAACTGCTCCAGGACTTCCGGCCCTTCCTGAAGGGTTTCACGGTGTTCTTCTGGGCCGCAGCGACGTGGTGGATACCGTTCCTGATCGCGCTGATGGGTTGGCGGTATCTGGTGCGGCGCGACACCCTGCACTACGAGCCGCAGCTCTGGGGCATGGTGTTTCCCCTGGGCATGTACACGACCGGGACGTTTCAGCTGTCGCGCGCGCTCGGGTTGCCCTTCCTGGAGGCGATCCCGCGGCTGTTCGTGTTCGTGGCGCTGGCGGCGTGGGTTGCAACCTTCGCCGGCCTGCTGGCGCACCTGGCCCGCGCCGCCGTCGAGGTCTGGCAGCGGCCCCAGGCCCCTTAAACGCCTTCCGATCGGACGTCTTCTCAGAATTCCAGCCGGTTGACGCGCTTCACTTGCGGCATGGCGCGCACCTTGGCCATCACCTCGTCCGACACCGGCTCGTCGATGGCGGCGATGCAGATGGCCTCTCCGCCGGGCTTGTCGCGGCCGAGATTGAGGGTGGCGATGTTGAGGCCGGCCTCGCCCATCAGCGTTCCGAACTTGCCGAGGAAGCCGGGCTTGTCCTGGTTGCGGATGAAGAGCATACGCGGCGCAATCTCGAACTCCATGTCGATGTCGCGCACCTGGATGATGCGGGGCCGGCCGTCGGAGAACACGGTGCCGGCCACCGAGCGGTCGTACTCGGGCGTCACCACGGTGAGGCGCACGTAGCTCTCGAAAGCGCCCTTCTGGCCGCGCGTCACCTCCTCGATCTGGATGCCGCGCTCGCGCGCATTGGCCGCCGCCGACACCATGTTGACGCCCGACAGCGACGGGCGCAGCACGCCGGCGAGTGCGGCGGCGGTGAGCGGCTTGGTGTTGAGGGTGGCGACGTCGCCGGAATACTCCAGGCGCACGCCCTTGATGCTGGTCTCGGTGAGCTGGCCGGCGAACAGCCCCAGCTGCTCGGCGAGCTTGACCCAGGGCCGCAGGCGTGGCGCCTCCTCGGCGGTGATGTTGGGAAAATTCACCGCGTTGGTGATGGCGCCCTTGAGCAGGTAGTCGGCCATCTGCTCGGCCACCTGCAGGGCCACGTTCTCCTGCGCCTCGGAGGTGGCGGCGCCCAGGTGCGGCGTGCAGATGACGTTGGGCAGGCCGAACAGCGGGCTCTCCTTGGCGGGCTCCACCTCGAACACGTCGAAGGCGGCGCCGGCGACGTGGCCCGACTTCAAGGCCGCCGCCAGCGCCTTCTCGTCGACCAGGCCGCCGCGCGCGCAGTTGATGATGCGCACGCCCTTGCGCGTCTTGGCCAGGGCGGCGGCATCGATGATGTTGCGCGTCTTGTCGGTGAGCGGGGTGTGCAGGGTGATGAAATCGGCGCGGCGCAGGAGCTCGTCGAGCTCCACCTTCTCGACGCCCAGCTCCACGGCCCGCTCCGGCGACAGGAAGGGATCGTAGGCCACCACCTTCATCTTGAGGCCGACGGCGCGGTCGGCGACGATGGAGCCGATATTGCCGCAGCCGATGACGCCCAGCGTCTTGGCGTAGAGCTCCACCCCCATGAAGCGCGACTTCTCCCACTTGCCGGCCTGGGTGGAGCGGTCGGCTTCGGGAATCTGGCGGGCCAGCGCCATCATCAGCGAGATGGCGTGCTCGGCGGTGGTGATGGAGTTGCCGTAGGGCGTGTTCATGACGATCACGCCCTTGGCGGTGGCGGCCTTGACGTCGATGTTGTCGACGCCGATGCCGGCGCGGCCCACCACCTTGAGGCGGTCGGCGGCGGCGAGCACCTTCTCCGTCACCTTGGTGGCCGAGCGCACGGCGAGGCCGTCGTAGCCCTTGATGGCCTTCTCGAGCTCGTCCTTGCCGAGGCCCACTTTCACGTCCGTCTCGATGCCGCGCTCCTTGAACACGGCGACGGCGGCGGGGGAGAGCTGGTCGGCGATGAGTACGCGGGGCATGGCGACTTCTCCTGTACGCTGTCATCCCGGAAGCCGCGTCAGCGGCTATCCGGGACCCAGCTGACACCTGGGCGTTTCGTATGAGGCTCCTGGGTCCCGGACATTTCGCTTCGCGAAATTCCGGGATGACAATCAGGCGGCCTTGGCGAGGCCGGCCTTGGTCTCGGCGAAGGCCCAGTCGAGCCAGGGGGTGAGCGCCGCTATGTCGGCGGTCTCCACCGTCGAGCCGCACCAGATGCGCAACGACGGCGGCGCGTCGCGGTGGCCGGCGATGTCGCAGGCGGCGCCTTCCTTCTCGAGCAGCGCCTCGAGCTGCTTGACGAAGGCGCGCTGGGCCTCGAGCGGCAGGCGCGCGACCGCCGGATCGACGATCTTGAGGCACACCGAGGTGTTGGAGCGGGTGGCGGGATCGATGGCGAGGTTCTCCAGCCACGGCGTGCGCTCGACCCAGTCGAAGAGGGTGCGGGCGCTCGCGTCGGCGCGGGCGATGAGCGCAGGCAGGCCGCCGATGCTCTCGGCCCACTTCAGCGCGTCGAGATAGTCCTCCACGCACAGCATGGACGGGGTGTTGATGGTCTCGCCCTCGAACACCTCCTTCATGAACTTGCCGCCCTTGGTGAGGCGGAAGATCTTGGGCAGCGGCCAGGGCGGCGTGTAGCTCTCCAGCCGCTCGACGGCGCGCGGCGAGAGGATCAGCATGCCGTGTGCGGCCTCGCCGCCCAGCGCCTTCTGCCAGGAGAAGGTGGTGACATCGACCTTGGTCCAGTCGATGGCCTGCGCGAACACGGCCGAGGTCGCATCGGCGAAGGTGAGCCCGCCGCGCTTGGCCGGAATCCAGTCGCCGTCGGGGACGCGCACGCCGGACGTGGTGCCGTTCCACGTGAAGAGCACGTCGCGATCGAAGTCGACCGACTTGAGGTCGGGCAGGCGGCCGTACTCGGCCTCGATCACGCGCAGGTCTTTGATCTCGAGCTGCTTGGAGATGTCGGTGACCCAGCCCTTGCCGAAGCTCTCCCAGGCCAGCGCGTCGACGCCGCGTGCGCCGAGCATGGTCCACATGGCCATCTCGTAGGCGCCGGTGTCGGAGGCCGGAACGATGCCGCACACGTAGCCTGCGGGCAGGCCCAGCAGCGCCCTGGTCTTGTCGATGGCGAGCTTGAGACGCGCCTTGCCTTCCTTGGCGCGGTGCGAGCGGCCGAGGAACGCGTGGCCGAGGTTGTCGAGAGACCAGCCGGGGCGTTTGGCGCAGGGGCCGGAGGAGAAATGGATATTGCCCGGCCGCGTGGCGGGCTTGGTCGCCGTGGTCATGAGTCTACCCTTCCAGATAGCTGCTCCTCGGTGGGGAGGAGTGTCCCGCCGCGGCTTGTGCAGCGATGCCGGCAGAATGTCAAGAAATGCGCGTTGTGGCGTATCGACCCGGCTTCTCGCGGCGCAAGCGGGCGGCGCGCTCGACGATCCGCCGATCGAGCCGACGGCGAGGGCCGCCTCAGCGCCAGAACTGCGAGGCGGCGATGGCGAAGTTCAGGTTCTGGGAATCGCGGATCGTGAAGGTGGTGACGCCGATGAGGTTGCCGCGCTCGTCGAACAATCCGCCGCCCGAGGAGCCCTCGGACAGCGGCGCGCTGATCTGGATCAGGTCGATGTCCTCCTCCGTCCGCCGCAGCCCGGACACCAGCCCGCTGCCCAGCGTGTTGACCAGCCCCTTGGGCGAGCCGATCGTATAGACGGTCTCCCCGATCACGAGGCTGGTGTAGTCGCGCACGCCCTGCACCGGCTCGAGCTCGCCGTCGAGAACCCGCAGGTAGCAGCGGTCCGTCACGCGATCGGCCGACACGACCTCGGCCCGGTAATTGGCCGTCGCATTCGCCAGCGCTATGGCCCGGGCGTTGGCGACGATATGGCAGTTGGTAATGGCCACGGTCGGGGACACAGCCACTGCCGACCCTTGCGAGATCGCCTGCTGGGCGCCGTTTCGCAACACGGCTACGGCGTAAACCGACGGGCTCACCTTTTCGAAAAGATCGCGCGGGGTGAGGCTCGTCCGGGAGATGCGGCTCGGCTTGGCGGCGGGTATGCTCCACGGCGGCATTGCCGGCAGCGCCAACGCGCCGGTTTGCAGCGCCGCCGTCTTGGTCTTGGTCGCGGCCATCGGCTTGGCCTGGGCCCGCGTCTCGGCCGCCCGCTCCGGAGGCGGCGGGCCCTCGACCTCTTTGGGCAGGCTCAGGTCGCCGTACTCGCGCACCTGTGCCGGTATGAGCGCGAGCAGCTTCTCCTGCGTTCCGGCGCACCCGCTCAGACACGAGAACGACGCAGCCAAAGTCAGGGCCAACGTGAATGGCCTCATGCGCGGGGCTCTCTCGGTTCGACTTGGCCCATTATCGGCAGGATTCGGGCCGTGGGGGACCGCGGAGGGCACTTGTCTGTGGAAAAGCATGCGCGCGCGCGCCCCGCGCGGGCGGCAGGCCTATTGTGCGGCCTCGAGCGGGGCCGGCTTGCGCCCGCTCTTGGACTTGCGCGCCAGCTCGTTGAGGCGGGCCTGGGTCTCGGGGTTCACCATGCCGGCCGAGATGATGATCTTGGCCGCGTCCTCCACGCTCATGCGCACGGGGTAGACGCTGGAGCGCGGCACGAAGCATACGAAGCCCGAGGGCGGCAGCATGCCGGTCGGCATGAATACGCTGACGAGCTCCTCGCCGGGCACCTCGGCCGAGATCTGCTCCGCCGCCTCGCCCGTCACGAACACGATCGACCAGATGCCCTTGGAGGGAAACTCCAGCAGCGCCACCTTCTGGAAGCCCTGCGTGGGGGATGAGGCCGTCACCACCGACTCGAAGATCTGTTTGAGGCCCTGGTAGACGTTGCGCACGATCGGCATGCGCCCGAGCATCAGCTCGCCGGCGCTGATGAGCGAGCGGCCGATCAGGTTTGCCGCCAGGGCGCCGATCAGCGTCAGCCCTATGATGGCGAACAGCAGGCCGACGCCGGGCACCGGGAAGTGCAGATAATACTCGGGGTTATAGATGCGCGGGATGTAGGGCTTCACCCACGCGTCGACCATGTTGATGAAGTACCACGCCGTGTAGAGCGTGATGGTCACGGGGCCCACGACGACGAGGCCGGTCAGGAAGTAATTGCGCAGGCGGGCGCCGACGTGGCTCGGCTCCGGCGCAGCCTCCAGCGCCAGCTTGGCGAGCCCGGCCTTGAGATCGGACGCATCGTCCTCCCGCGCGAGCTTGGCCAGCTCCGCCTTGAGGCTCGCGGAGTCCTCCTGGGCCTGGCGGGGCCCCGGCGGGCCTGGTTGCTCCTGCATGGACACTGCTCGAGACTAGCGTGGTCTGCCGCGCTCGGCGGCGCTTGCGGCACGCACGCATGCAAGCGCGCGGCCAGATTCGCCATCAGGCTCCATTGTCACGACAGATGGTGACGAAGCAAGGCCGCCGAAAGTACATCCCCTTCGGGGCGGCCGCTGCCGAGCCCCTGGGATGCGCTTAACCCTATCGAATTACATCGCTTTCGCCGCGGGCGGCGTCATTGGGTCACGAGCAGGCAGTCGATGCCCGGGCCCTTCAGCTTGACGCATGCGGCCTGGCCCTCCTGGGCGCTGGCGAACGGGCCGATGCGAATGCGATAGAACGAGCCCATGTTGCCCACGACCGCTTCGTCGATCTGCGTCTCGCGGTTGCCCAGCAGGGCGGCGTGCTCCTGCTTCACCCTGGTGGCGAGCGCCTGAGCCTCGGCCTGCGTGCGCACCATCGCGATCTGGATACGGAACCTTCCCTCCGAGGGCGGCGGGGATGCCGCTGCCGGGGCGGGCGTGCTCGCCGTGACGGTGTTGCCGCCGCCGCGCACCTCGGTGCTGCTCGACCAGGCGCTGATGGCGGGCCGGGGCGGCGACCGCGCGGGCTCGATCGATGCAGTCGTGGCGGGCGGCGTCGGCTGCTGCTCGCTCGAGGACGAGCCGCCGCCGAAAAGCGACGAGAAGGGATTGCCGAAACTCCAGCCGCTCGACTCCTTGGGCGGCGCGGCCGCCGACGGCGATCCGTCCTCCGAGAGTCCACTGGCCGAGGCGGTGCGTGTACCGGCGGAAGGCATTGCCGGCGCGACCGGCTCCCCGGTGTCGCTCAGGCCCGCTTCCTGGTAGGCCGACGCGCGCTGGCGCAAGGCATCCTTGCGCTCCGGCTCGGCCAGGCCGCCCTTGAGCCACAGCGCGCTCGTCAGATCGGCGATCGCCTGGGTCGGCTTGTTCTGCTGGCGGTAGGCGATGCCGCGATAGAGCAGGGCCTTGGCCATGATGGGAGGAGGCAGGTTGCCGCCGCCGATCACGGTAGAGAGGGCTTGTGCCGCCTGCTCGGACTTGCCGGCCTCGAGCAGCTTCACGGCCTGCTCGATGGCGCGCGACGCCTCCGCGGGATCCTGCTTCTTCTTGGCTGATTTCTTGGCGGGGCCGCTCTTGCCGTCGTCGGCGTCCGGCTGGTCCTCGCTCTTGGCCGCTGCCGGGGCCGCCTTCTTGGGCGCTGCCGCCACGCCGTTGCACACGAGCACAACCACCGCGGCGGCCAATCCCGCCAGCGTCAATCTAAGCCAGTGGCCCGCCATCAGCGTCTGTCCCCCGGTGACGACCCGTCGAACGCGGAGCACCTCCCGCCCTCAAGCTACGCCATATAGTGCATTGAAAGCAAATGCGACATGCCCACCGGATCTATTCCACAGTCACCGACTTGGCGAGGTTGCGCGGCTGGTCCACGTCGGTGCCCATGAACACCGCCGTGTGGTAGGCGATGAGCTGGATCGGCACGGCGTAGAGCAGGGGCGTGACGAAGGGGTGCACGGCAGGCACCCGGATATGCGCCTCCAGAGCACAACCGGCCCTCTGCGGGTCTGCATCGGTCAGCAGGATGATCTTGCCCCCGCGCGCTGCCACCTCCTGCATGTTGGAGACGGTCTTCTCGAACAGGGCGTCGGCCGGGGCCACCACGATCACCGGCACGTTCTCGTCGATGAGGGCGATGGGCCCGTGCTTGAGCTCGCCGGCCGCATAGCCCTCGGCGTGAATGTAGGAGATCTCCTTGAGCTTAAGGGCGCCCTCGAGCGCGATGGGGTAGCTGGAGCCGCGGCCCAGGTAGAGCACGTCGCGCGCCTTGGAGAGGTCGTGCGCCAGGCGCTCGTAGAAGGCCTCGTTGTGCAGGAGCGTGGAGACGTGGCGCGGCACCTCGGCCAGCGCGCGCACCAGCTCCTCCTCCTCCTCGCGGCCGATGGTGCCGCGCGCGCGGCCGAGCCCGATCGCCAGACAGGCGAGCGCCGAGAGCTGGCAGGTGAACGCCTTGGTGGAAGCCACGCCGATCTCGGGCCCGGCCAGCGTCGGCAGCACGACATCGGACTCGCGGGCGATGGTGGAGGTGCGCACGTTGACGATTGCAGCGATGCGCTGGCCCTGCGCCTTGCAGTAGCGCAGCGTCGCCAGCGTGTCGGCGGTCTCGCCCGATTGGCTGATGAAGAGCGAGAGGCCACCCTTGGGGAGCGGCGGCTCGCGGTAGCGGAACTCGGAGGCCACGTCGATCTCGACGGGGATGCGCGCATAGCGCTCGAGCCAGTATTTGCCGATGATGCCGGCGTAGTAGGCGGTGCCGCAGGCCGAGATGGAGACCTGCGAGACGCTCGCGGGATCGATGCCGAGCTCGGGCAGCATCACCCGCGCCTCGGCGAGGTCGACGTAGTTGGCGAGCGTGTGGCTGATCACCTCGGGCTGCTCGTGGATCTCCTTGGCCATGAAGTGGCGGAAGTTGCCCTTGTCCACCAAGAGCGAGCTCGCTACCGACTTGATGGCCGGGCGCTCCACCCTGCGGCCGTCGAGGCCGAAGATCTCGGCCTTCTCGCGCGTGAGCACGGCGCAGTCGCCGTCCTCCAGGTAGGTTATGGTGTCGGTGAAGGGGGCGAGCGCGATGGCATCCGAGCCCAGATACATCTCGCCCCGGCCGTGGCCGATGGCGAGCGGCGGGCCCTGACGGGCGCCGATCATCAGGTTGCCGTCGCCGGCGAAGATGAGGGCGAGCGCAAACGCGCCCTTGAGCCGCTGCAGGGCCGCCTTGGCCGCGTCCGCCGGCGCCAGGCCCTTGTCCAGGTAGTCGGTGACGAGGTGCAGCACCGTCTCGGTGTCGGTTTCGGTCTGGAACTCGTGGCCCCTGGCGGTGAGCTCCTCGCGCAGCTCCTGGAAGTTCTCGATGATGCCGTTATGGACCACGGCGACGCGGTCGTTCATGTGCGGGTGGGCGTTGCGTTCCACCGGCTTGCCGTGCGTCGCCCAGCGCGTGTGGCCGAGGCCGGTGTGGCCCTGCAGCGGGTGGTTGGACAGCCTGAGGGCCAGGTTCTTGAGCTTGCCCTCGGCCCGGCGCCGCTCCAGATGCCCGTTCTCGACGGTGGCGACGCCGGCCGAGTCGTAGCCGCGATACTCGAGCCGCCGCAGCGCATCGACGAGGTCCTCGGCGACCGCCTTCTTCCCCAGTATGCCGACGATGCCGCACATGTCTCAGGTCCTCGTCTCCGCGCAGGGCTTCATCCGATGGCTGCGGATGGGTGCAACGCCCATGTCGATGCCCTCCGCTGCGCACGCCGATCGCGGAGGCGTTGACCAGTGTTGGTTACGCTGATCCGGCCGAAGCCTTCAATTCAAACTCTGTGTCCGCTTTTTTCTCGGTTAATCGGACGGCGGCTTCGGAGCGTTGCGACGCCTGCCCATCAGGGCCCGGAACCTGGCAGCCCAGCCCGGACGGGTCTCCTGGGTCGAGCGCTCGAGAGCCAGGGCGTCGGGCGCCACGTCCCGGCTGATGACACTGCCCGAGCCGATGTAGGCGCCGTCGCCGATCTTCACCGGCGCCACCAGCGAGGTGTTGGAGCCGACGAAGGCGCCCTTGCCGACGTCGGTGAAGTGCTTGTTGAAGCCGTCGTAGTTGCAGAAGATCGTGCCGGCGCCGATGTTGGCGCGCTCCCCCACCCGTCCGTCGCCGATGTAGGCGAGGTGATTGGCCTTGGCGCCGGTCTCGAGCCTGGCATTCTTCACCTCGACGAAGTTGCCGACGTGGGCGGCCTCGCCGATGTCCGCACCCGGGCGGAAGCGGGCGAACGGGCCGACGCGGGCGCCCTTGCCGATGCGCGCGCCGACGAAGTGGCAGTTGGCGAGGATGTGGGCGCCATCCTCCACCACCACGCCGGGGCCGAAGAACACGTTGGGCTCGATGACCACGTCGCGGCCGATCTCGGTGTCGAAGCTGAGCCACACGGTCTCGGGTGCCACCAGCGTTGCGCCGGCCTCCATCACCCGACGGCGGGCGCGGGCCTGGAAGGCCGCCTCGGCGGCGGCCAGCTGCTCGCGCGAGTTGACGCCCAGCGCCTCCTGCGGCTCGCAGGCGACGGCCGCGGTGGTCATGCCGTCGGCCGCCGCCAGGGCTACCACGTCGGTCAGATAGTATTCACCCTTGGCGTTGGCGTTGCCGATGCGGGCGAGAAGGTCGGCGAGCCGCGGCACGCGGAAGGCCATGGCACCGGCGTTGCACAGACCGATGCGGCGCTCGTGCTCGCTCGCATCGAGATGCTCGGCGATGCGCACGACGCGGCCCTGCCCATCGAGCACCAGCCGGCCGTAGCCCGTCGCCTCCGGGGCATGAAACGCGAGCGCGGCTATGTGGGCGCCGGCATCGAGGGCGGCGATCAGCCGGCCGAGCGTGCCAGGCTCAACGAGGGGTGTGTCGGCGAACAGCACGACGATGTCGCCCTGGTGCCGCTCCAGCGCCTGTCGCGCCGACAACACGGCGTGACCGGTGCCCTCCGGAGTCGCCTGCTCGAACACCTCGATGTCGCGCGCCAGCCTCTGCGCTTCGGCGCGCACCGCCTCCATGCCGGGAGCTACAACCAGAGCCAGCTTGTCGGCGCCGGCGGCTTGGGCGGTGGCCAGCACGTGTCCCAGCATCGAGCGGCCGGCGACGGCGTGCAGCACTTTGGGGATGGCCGAGCGCATGCGCACGCCCTTGCCGGCGGCCAGAACGACGACGAGAAGCGGTCGGGCGGTCATGATCTTGCACAATCACGTTCTTGGCGCGGCGGGCCCCGCAACGAGCATGCCGCTGGCGGAGCTAAAGCAGACCGAGGTCCACGAGCACCGTTCGCAAGTGCTCGGGACCTAGCGTTTGGTGGGCCGATAGTCCAGCTCTCCTTGCGCCATCGACATTCTCCGGGCCGTCATCGAAGAACGCGACCTCGCCGGCCTCGCAGCCGAGCTTCTCCACCACGCGTGCGAACACGTCTACCGCAGGCTTCATGCCGCCGAGCTCGTGCGACGCGAACGCGCGTTCCAGCACCGGCTCGAGCTCCTTCATTTTCACTACGCGCTCCCAATGAACGGCGTTCGTATTGCTCAGACAAGCCAGGGTGTGCCGCTGGCGCAGCTCGGCCAGCAGTTCGGCCGTCCCGGGATAGGCGCCCTTCACCCATGAACGGAACTCGTCGAGAAAGGCTTCATGGCCGATCTCGAGGCCCCATTCCTCGATGAAGGCCGCTGCAAATTCCTGGCTGGTGCATCGGCCGCTTTCGAAGCGTACCACGGCCGGAGACGTAACCCACTTGCGCCGCAAATCTTCCGCTGCAAGGGGCCGGGCCATCAGGCGCGGCAGCATCTGCAACCCGGCGCCGTCGACCAGCACGCCTCCCAGATCGAACAGCAGCACCTTGGCCTTGGTCATTCGCCGTCCGGTTGCCGTGTGACCGCCCCGCCAACCTATGGCACCGTGACCACACGTCCACAATGTGGCTCGCGTGCAAAGGCCGACTGCGTTGACCGGGCCACTGCCCGGCTGACACGGTTGTAAGCGATTCGGATCGCACTCGTTTCAGCGTCCGCGGACCGAAGCCGTTCAGTGCTCGCGGGTGTTCGACAAAAAGGCGAGGACGCTCCTGGTCATGACGGTTCAGGCAAGAAGGCAAGCTCCGTCCGGACGCTTCATCAGGTCCTACTACATGGTGTGGGGGCTGCTGGCGGCGGCCGGCCTCACCTACCTTGTCGCGATCGCTCCGCAATTCTACTCCCGCACGCCCTCGCACGAGACGCTGCGCCTCGCCGACATCGAGAAGGGTGTGCGCGTGGCCCATCAGGCGCTGGCCGAGATCGGCAGCGTGCAGAGGTCGGTGGGCGAGATACGCAAGGACATCGGCCGTCTCAAGGATACGGTGGAGCAGCACGACGCCCAGGAGCGCGAGGCTCAAGCCCGGCTGGCGGCGCTCGAGGAGAAGGTGACCTCGCTCGCGGCGCCGCCCCCGGTTGCCGCCGCTGCGCCTGCCGCGGAGGCGCCGGCGGCAAGGCAAGGCGTGGCCGACAGGGGCAAAGGCGCAGTCGACAGGAAGGCGGCCGAGCGGCGCTCGACCGCTCACATCGTCACCGTGGTCGAGGGCCCGAGCCCGCCGGCCACTGCGGCGCCGGCACCCGAGGCCAAGCCGGCCACGGTCGAGACCGGCAGCATCGCCACGCCGCCGCCCGCCGGCGTCACGTTCGGGCCGGCCAAGGTGAGCCCGGCGCGGGCGCCGCAGGTCTACGCCGTGCAGGTCGGCGCCGGACCATCGCTCGACGCCCTGCGACTGACCTGGAGCATCCTGTCGGAACGGCACGGTGCGCTGGCCGTGCTGACACCGCGCTACGTGGCGCCGCGCGGCGGATCGGGCCCGTATCGCCTCATCGCCGGCACGTTTGCCAGCAAGGCCGAGGCCGAGAAGGTGTGCGCCGACATGAACGTCGGCAGGCAGGGCTGCCTGCCGACCACCGCAACCGGCGAGCCGCTGTAGCGCCGGCGGACCCGTCTACTCTGCGGCCTGCCGCGCCTGCGGGTGCACGGCTTTTGCCAGCCGCCTGGCATAGACCTCCTGCCACGGGGTCTTGTCGTCGCTCGTGAGCCAGCCGCTGCGTGCGCCGCGATAGACCTGCGGCTCCTCCGCGCCCGGCGGCGGAGTGCCGTTCTGGCGCAGGGCGCGGGCGGCCATCAGCAGGCGGCGGCGCGTGCGCGTGATCATCTGGTCGGACGGTGCCAGGTGCTCGAAGGTGTGGTCGACGATCGGCCCCATGCTCTCGGTGATGGCCTGGTCCTGCAGGTGAATGCCGTCGATGCCGGTGTAGATGGCATTGCTGCGCTGGGCTTCGCGGTCGATGCCCCAGTCGTTGCTCGGATTGGCCGCCATGCGGAAGCGGCCGAGCCAGTCGGTGGTGTTGGGGAGGAGCTTGTTGCCGCGCCCGGTGCCGCCGATCGGCCGCCCGTCCTTGTAGGCCGGCTGCGGCAGCGACATGGCCGACACCGCCTTCTTCCACCAGATGAAGCAGAACATGGTGTGCTCGTCGTCGAGCGGGACCCAGGCGCGGGCGTGCATGTGGCTGTCGAACTCGCCGTTGGGCGCCTGCGTCCAGAACGGAAAGAGGAAGTTGGCGAAACGCCAGTAGATCTGTCCGGGGCCGACCGCGCGGTAGCCGGCGTACTGCGTGCCCCACGGCGTTTCGGTGAGGTGGTATTCCGGCGCGCGATTGATGACGGTATGGCGCACCGGCTCGTTCTCGGCGAGGTCCTCGGGGTCGACGTGGCCGGCATGCAGGAAGCCGAAGTGGGAGGTATCGATCTCGCCCTCCAGCGCCTGCAGCCAGTTGCAGTCGCGCTGGATGAAGCTCACGTTGATCTCGCTCTCGGGCATGTCGAGGATCTCGAAGGCCGGCAGCGGCGGCGCCTCGGCGCGGGCGCCCATGTAGACCCACACCACGCCGGCGCGCTCGATCACCTTGTAGGCCTTGGCCTTCACCTTCTGCTTGAAGCCGGGCGGCGGCAGGCTCGGCATGTCGAGGCAGTTGCCGGCGACGTCGAACTTCCAGCCGTGATAGACGCAGCGGATGCCACCCTCCTCGTTGCGACCGAGGAACAGCGAGGCGCAGCGGTGCGGGCAGCGGTGGTCCATCACGCCGACGCGGCCATCGCTGTCGCGGAAGGCGATCAGCTTCTCGCCGAGCAGCATCAGGCGGATGGGCGCGCCGTCGCGCACGAGCTCGGAGGACATGGCGGCGGGGATCCAGTAGCAGCGCATGAGCTCGCCCATCACTGTGCCCGCGCCGACGCGTGTCAGCTCTACGCTGTCCTTGGCTGTCGTCATGGCAATCCTCCCGATCCGCGCCGGTCGGCCGCGTTGTTTCGGGAATGCTAGTGCAAACCGGGGCCTGATGGGAACGGCCGATCGGCGCCCTGCTATCCAGCCGCGGTGCCCAGGGCCCCCGAGCCTGTCCGGCGACGCCCTTGCGGCCTGGGTGCCCGATACCTCGCTTACCCTCCGGCGGGGTCGCTCAGGCGGCCTTGGCGTCCTCGAGCACCATGGCCGCGCCCTTCTCGCCGATCATGATGGAGGGGGCATTGGTGTTGCCGCCGACCACCTGCGGCATGATGGAGGCGTCCATGACGCGCAGGCCGCGCACGCCGTGCACCCTGAGGCGCGGATCGACGACGGCGTCGGGCCCGCGGCCCATGCGGCAGGTGCCGACCGGGTGCAGGTTGGAGACGCCGCGGTTGCGCAGGTCCGCAATCAGAGCCTCGTCGCTCGCCACGGCCGGGCCCGGCTGCACCTCCTCGGCGATGAAGGGGGCGAGCGCCGGCTGCGCGGCGATCCTGCGCGCCAGCTTGAGCCCGTAGAGCATCGCCTCCACGTCGTAGGCCGTCTCCAGGTAGCGCAGCTCGATGCGCGGCGGGCTCAGCGGGTCGGGACTCTTGAGGCTCACGCGCCCGCGCCCCTCGGGGCGCAGGTGCACGGGCGAGATGGTGAAGCCCGGCCACTTGTGGGCATG